>JBBIUD010000019.1:0-12485 GCA_037440485.1 Chlorobiota bacterium | reverse complement strand
GCTTGGCTATCCGCGGTGGTGCAGTCCTCGATGGCACCGAAATACTTGCGGTCATAATCAGCCGCCACACAATACTGAGCATCGGCGATGTGATTTTGCTTTTCAACGTTCTCCTGTTCAGCATTGCAGCGTTTGTTCTTTCCATTGAGGTTGCGCTCTATGCAATCATCACCTACGCCGTTGCATCCAAAGCAGTGGACTTCATTGTGGACGGAATCGAGGAGTATATCGCCGTCATGATTGTTTCTGATCACAGCGATACAATCCGCCAGGCAATCATCTCCCAGCTCGGTCATGGCTGCACGATTATCGAAGGCAAGCGCGGATACTCGATCGAGCACGGACAACTCCGTCACACAGAGATCCTCTACAGCATCATCACACGATTGGAAGTAACGCGTTTTCTCAGTACTGTCCGCGGTATTGATCCCGAAGCATTCATCGTCATGACAACAGCAAAAGACCTCCGCGGTGGATGGGTGCGCAAGCGCCCGCTCGTGAAGACCTAACGCTGCAGTGGAGCTATCTTCGTAACACAATGTACGATCAATCAACGTTGCTTGGCTATGCCACTTGGTTTTGCGACAAAGGCAATTCACATCGGACAAGAACCGGATGCGCTCACCGGTAGCGTAACAGTTCCACTCTACCAAACTTCGACCTTTGCGCAGGAGGCAATCGGACAGCACAAAGGCTATGAGTATGCTCGGACACAAAATCCAACGCGCACCGCATGGGAACGCAATATCGCAGCTCTTGAGAACGGAAGCGATGCCATCGCATTTGCTAGCGGTATGGCAGCAATAGATGCCATCGCCAGACTATTCAACGCAGGCGATCACGTCCTGCTTGCCGAGGATATGTACGGCGGAACATTTCGTCTGTTTGATTCTGTGCTCCAACGTCAGGGCATTCAATTCAGCACCGTTGACATGCGCAACCTGACGGCTGTCCGCTCTGCGATACAACCATCAACCCGACTACTGTTCACTGAAACACCGACGAATCCGCTGATCCATCTCAGCGACATCGCAGAGCTTGCCCAAATTGCACATTCAGTTGGAGCATTGCTTGCTGTGGATAACACATTCGCTTCACCATACTTTCAGCAGCCTCTCCGCCTCGGCGCTGACATCGTCGTTCACTCAGCAACCAAATATCTCGGCGGACACTCCGACCTTGTCCATGGTGTTGTGATTGTCAATTCCGCAGAGCTTGCCGAACGGCTTCACTTCATCCAGAATGCCGTCGGTGCCGTACCAGGTCCGTTCGACTGCTGGCTGCTGCTTCGATCGGTAAAGACGCTCGCGTTGCGGATGGAGCAGCACCAGCGGAATGCGCTTGCAATTGCCGAGCTGTGCAGTAGCCACCCTGCTGTCGAGCGTGTGTACTATCCTGGGCTACCGACCCATCCTCAGCATGAGCTTGCACTTCGGCAGATGAGCGGCTTTTCGGGCATGGTAACTATTGATCTCGGCACACGCCAAAAAGCCGATCGGTTTATCGCCGGTTTGCGGATCATCACCTTGGCGGAATCGCTCGGTGGTGTCGAGTCTCTGGTTTGCCATCCTGCGACAATGACTCACGCGAGTATTCCAGAACAACAGCGGCTCGCTCGTGGCATAACCGACGGGCTTGTCCGGTTGAGCATTGGCATCGAGGATACAACCGACCTTTGCGAGGACGTGCTCCATGCACTCCAGCAGTGCTAACGGAACAGCCAGGATACTGGCAATCGAGACAAGCGGCAGCGTCTGCTCGGTCTGCCTTATTCACGGTGAACGATTCGTTGCAGAGTACACGCTCGACATTCCCAATGCACACGATCGCATGCTTGCTACCCTTGTCGAGCGGATATTGAGCGAATCATCCTGCCCTGCGGCTCAGCTTGATGCCATTGCCGTTAGCAGTGGACCAGGCTCGTTTACGGGATTGCGGATTGGTTTTGCCTTCGCAAAGGGTATGTGCTTGGCAAATGACATCGTCTTCATTGCAGTGCCGACGCTGCACGCCTGTGCATACGCATCGGTTCCCATCGCTTCGCTTATCGCTGACTGCGATATTGCTGCACTCATTCATGCCCGTGATGATCGCTGGTTTGCCCAGCATTTCACCAGCACAGGTGAGCCACTGACCGATCCCTATCTTGCTTGCGCCGAGGAGATTGGACAACGCATTTCCTCCAATACATTGCTCTGCGGTCCTGGCGCAGCGGCGTTCCGTCGTGGTTTGCATGTTCCAGGATTGGCACGGCTGTCAGCCCGTTTTGTTGCTCGGCTGGCACTCCAACGCTTTCGAGAGGGGAACACTTCTGATCAATCAACAGCAACGCCACTCTACGTCGAAGAATTCAACCCACGTGCCACGGCAGGAGCCCCTCACAGTCCGTAACTGTCGGTATTTTCGCACGTGTGCGGTAAAACCGCAATACAAAGTCCAGCATGTTCTGTACCGTACCCAATGATTGAACGCTACACTCGCCCAGCAATGGGCGCTATTTGGAGCGACGAAAACAAATTCCGCATCTGGCTTGAAATCGAACTCTTAGCAGTCGAAGCGCACGTCGAACTTGGCATTGTTCCCCGCAGCGACTACGAAGAACTCCGGACCAAAGCCCGCTTTTCCATTGAACGCATCGCGGAAATCGAGCGGCAAACAAAGCATGATGTGATTGCATTCCTAACATGCGTCGCCGAAAGTATCAATTCGCCAGCATCGCGGTGGCTTCATCTTGGAATGACCAGCAGCGATGTACTCGATACCTGCCTGGCTGTTCAGCTCAAGCAGGCTGGTGAACTGTTATTGGCTGGTCTGGAACAACTGCGAACTGTGTTAGCGGTGCGTGCTGTTGAGCATCGCTCGACGATCTGCGTTGGGCGGACTCACGGCATCCATGCCGAGCCGATGGTATTTGGCTTGAAGTTTTTGCTCTACCACCAGGAATGCCTGCGAAACATTGAACGAATGCGTCGTGCCATCGAGACTATTTCTGTGGGCAAACTCAGCGGTGCAATCGGTACGTTCGAACATCTCGACCCACGCGTCGAAGAATATGTGTGCGCAAAACTTGGACTGCAGCCCGATCCAATCACAACGCAAGTAATCCAGCGCGACCGTCACGCTGAATACCTTGCTACACTCGCCATCATTGCAAGCTCGCTCGAAAAAATCGCGCTCGAAGTTCGGCACTTGCAACGAACCGAGGTTCGCGAAGCAGAAGAGCATTTTGGTCACGGGCAAAAAGGTTCTTCGGCAATGCCACACAAGCGCAATCCCATCATCAGCGAACGCATTTGCGGTTTGGCTCGATTGCTCCGGAGCAATGCATTGGCTGCATTCGAGAATAATGCACTCTGGCACGAACGCGATATTTCCCACAGCAGCGTCGAACGTATCATTTGCCCGGACTCAACGATTGCACTCGACTACATGATTGCTCTCACCACGGAGCTTGTGGAAACGCTGGTGGTTTATCCAGAACACATGCTCGAAACAATCGAGCGTTCACACGGAGTGATTTATTCGCAGGCAGTGCTCCTGGAGCTTGTGCGCCAGGGATTGACGCGTGAACAAGCCTATGCAATTGTGCAGTCGGCTGCCATGCGTTCATGGGATACTGGCACACATCTTCGCCAGACGCTTTGGGACGACGAGCAGGTTCGCAACCACCTCAGTGCAGATGAACTCGATGCAATCTTTCGTGGTGAACGATCACTTTCAAACATTCCCTACCTTTACAAGCGATGTGGCTTCGAATAGTCTTCCTGTTGAACGTGCTGACAGTGCTTTCCAATGCTGCTGATGGCGATCTGCCAACCATCACGCGGAAGTGGCGAATTCCCGGCGGCGTCAATGCCCACCAGCCCGTTGTTGCACCGGTACTATCGCCAGACGGCAGCATCCTCTACTTTTCGCGGAAATACTATCCGGGCAATGTCGGTGGTTCGAGTGATCCCGATGACATTTGGTTTGCATACAGAACAAGCGATTCAACCTGGAGCACACCCGAACGACTCGATGCGCTCAACACACCGAATAGCGATGTGCTCTTTGGCTTTGCAGCCGACGGAAAAACAGCGCTCATTCAGCGCGGAAGTGGCAATGGAGAAACCGAACAATTCGCCCTGGCTCGTCAGGTCGGCAATCAGTGGACGTTCGACCCGATCACTATCGAAGGTTATGTCAATCGTTCGAGCTACTACTACGCCTTTCTCTCGCCCGACATGCGAACACTATTGCTTTCAATTCAAGGACCAGATTCACGCGGCGGACTTGATCTTTACGTCAGCCATCGAAGAGGCGATTCACTTGTGTGGTCTGCACCGATAAATCTGGGAAGCACGGTCAATTCTCCCGGCATGGAAACATCGCCATTTTTAGCGCGCGATGGACGAACACTCTACTATGCATCCAGTGGATTTCAATCAAACGGGAAGTACGACATCTACATGACCCGCCGACTCGATGATTCATGGCAACGGTGGTCTGATCCTGTTCGCCTTCCAGAACCGATCAACACCGACGAAATGGACCTGTGCTGGTGGCTCTTTCCCACAGGCGACACGGCGATTTACATCTCCACCGACGACGGGACGCAGCGCATGGGCATTTACCTTGCGACTCTTGCCAAGCAGTATCAACCCTTGCCCATGCAGTCATGGCAAGTGCGTTTTGCGTTCAATAGCTCCAAGCTGCCACCCCAACCGATACCTGATAGCCTTCTGACGATCCTCAAACGTGCGCAACGAATTGTGCTCGATGGTCACACCGACTCGATTGGAGCCGATAGCTATAACCAGCAACTCTCACGTGCACGCGCTGAGGCAGTCGCAAAGTTCCTCCATACGCGGGGCATTGCTCGCGAGCGCATTGTCACTTTTGGGCATGGTAGTTCTCAGCCCGTTGCTCCCAATACTACCCAGGCAGGTCGAGCGCTCAACCGCCGGGTTGAGATTCGCTGGGATCAATAGCAGGATGCATGGCACCATAGCCTTCGTGTACCGATGATTCACTCATGATCGGCTCGTCGAGTTCTACCGGTACTTCTACCCCCATTGCGCGATAGGTTTCGGCAAGATGGTAGCGAAACAACACATCGAACACCGACCGAAACGAAGCGCGATGCTCATCACCAAACCACCAAAACCAATCGCTGCCTTCGGCTGTGAGCAGGTGGCGATACGCTCGATCGCATACCGCGCTCTCGAGTGTATGGCGGCAGCGCTCAAATAATGACCGTGCCTGTTGCAATAGCATCCACGCTCTACGATCTTCGGCATGCCCAATCCAAATGCGAAGGCTCCCACCAATCCAGGATCCAGCTCGTAGGTGCTCGATGACGGGAACGGAGCCGTCAACATTCGCTGCACGCGCAAGCTGACCAAACGTTACGGTCTCGAATTCCTCGCTTGTGCTAAGAGCTTCATAAAGTCCACGTAGGAACGGTTCACCGTTGTGTTCGTAGTACTCCCAGCAGTTCTCGCCATCGAGCACAACCGGTACAACAGCACGCGTCAGGAATTCAATACCTTCCTGCTCGATGATTGCTTGGCGAATGTGGCGCAAGCGTTCAAGAAAATCCGCAACAGCATCGGCGGGTCTCCACTGGCTATAGACAAAACCGATCGCATCGCTCAGCTCAGGATCGCGAAAGAACACAACGATCGAACGGTTGTCCCGACGCCAGATGAACGGCTGGTATGCTTGGGTTGGTCTCAATGCTCCATCGGTTCGCAGCAGGATTGCCCGATCGCTGGCAGTCCACTCGATACCGCTGCTGGCGAGCACAGCCAATGCGTCATCGCTGAGAGCGCCTTCGCTGGGCCACATTCCGCAAGGTTTGACGCCCACGTGCTGGTTCATTGCACTAAGGGCGCGCTCGACCTGTGCAACTGCATCGGTGCGCCACGAAAATGGAGGGTCGAGTCGCTCAAGCTCAGGATCAGACTCAGCCACGACATCACTTGAGCAAAGAAGCGGCAAAATGGGATGGTAGTACGGTGAGGTTGCAAGTTCAGCATGTCCCTGACGCGAAAGCTGGCGTAACCGCTCCACAACTGCCACGAACAACCCATGCTCCAGCGCAACTAAACGCAGTCGGTCATCCACGGTGAATTGCTCCCCCTGCTCGAGAAGTCGTGCCGCCGTTGGAACGCGGCGGGCAGTTGGTCCAAGCCAGGCAAGTCGCATCCAGACCTGAAGGTCGAGCCAGTCGTGTTCGCTCCACTGTTGAATATTGTCCCCAGCAGCCTCCTCAAACAACCGACGATACCGGGGAAACGGTTCGATCATGCGTGCTGCATGACCAACAAAAGCCCATTGGAGCAATCGCTGCTTCTGGTCCGAACTGAGTGCACGATAATCGCTGGTGGAAAGGATGCCGTGTTCATCATCGAGCTGACCGTATGCATACTGCTGAAGTTGCTCGAGCAGTATTGGCGTGATGTTGTAGGTAAGCCGTAACGCTGGAAAGTCGCGATGGATGGCTGGCAGTTCCGCATAGTCCTTCGTCGCATGGAGTCGCACCCACGGCAATGCTGCACGGTTGCCAATCCGGTAATCCGGCTGATGAAAATGCCACAGTATTGCTACCCGCAATCGAGACGCGCTCATCGTGCAACCACAATTGGTGCAATGTGCGCACGTCCGCCGACCGTTGCATGAACGTAGTACGTGCCGGGTGACAGTTGCTCGCTGGACACAGCAATAACATGCGCCGGTGCGAACGTCGCGACAATCGCTCCACGCACATCATAGAGCACGAGCGGATGGTCCGGCACGTGGTCGAAAGTAATCCAGACGGTCCCGGTTGCTGGAACAGGATGGACGGTCATGACAGCATCGGATGGTTGCATGTCAACTGTTGTAACAACCGGAGACGATGTCAGAAGGACCAGCGACCGTACCGAACGCCCACTGTTGACCGCAATAGACGCAAACATCCCCAGTGAATCAAACTCGAAGGTTTGATCGCGTTCGGTAACAAAAACAACGCGGTGTGTGGTGTCGCCTCCGATAAAGCTCAGCTCCAGCGGCAGTGTTGTATAGGTTCCCAGCGAATCTGCTTGCACCTGACGAATGCGAACGGCTGCTTTCCACCCAGATGGCGACGGTACGGTCATCGCTTCAATCGAAAGGACGGGCCAGCCTTTTCCACGAATCCACTCGCGGAAAAAGCGAGAGACCTGGCTGCTATCGGCTCCGACTTGCACCAATGTATTCTCGACCGTGTCAATGGCGACATTGCCATACCGATACCGTTGCATGAGCGCTCGGCACCACGCAAAAAACAGACTATCGCCAATCATCGAACGCAGCATGCCGAGGACTGCAGCGCCTTTTTCGTAGATCACGTGCGGGTAGTTTGAAGATGGCGGTGTCCGATCGAAATCGTACATCGTCAGAATGCCCTCGAAGTACGGATTCCCCGGCTTGGCATACTGGTTCAAGTACGCATTGATTTTGCGTTGCTGTTCCTCCAGATACGCACTGCGCCCTCCGAGGTCTTCACGCCAGAGCGATTCACTAAAGGTTGCAAAAGATTCGTTGAACCATGCGTCGCGGAAGTCGTAAGGTGTAACGCAATCTCCAAACCATTGGTGCGCCAGTTCGTGGGCAGCAACCAGATTGATTGTATCGCCACTGCGCGCCAGCGACGTTGGGTACGAAATCATCGTCTGGTGTTCCATGGCACCTTTTTGCGTCATCACATACCCGACTTTCTCGAATGGATAAGCACCGAACAAACGCTCGAAAGCGGTCACCATACGCGGAAGTAGCCGAAAGCTTCGCACTGTTGAAAGCGAGTCGTTTCGTCGGGCATAGAGCACAATCGGCACTGGCAGCGACAAGGTATCACGAATAATTGCAAGTGCTGTTTGAGGAATGGCTGCAAACGTGAGTAGGTAAGTTGCCGTCGGTATAGATGAGCCGAATGTAAAAATGCGTCCTGTGGGAGTGTCGCGCACTTCAATTTCTCCCCCATTCGAGGCAACAACATACCCCGAAGGAACCCGGAATTGAAAGCGGAACGTTGCTTTATCCGACGGATGGTCGTAGCAGGCAAGCCAGTGCTGTGTCGCTGAGACGTAGTTGTTGTAGAACCCTACGCCAAGGGCATAAACGATATTCCCCTCCTGCTGAACGCCGCCCCATGACAATCCATTACGCAGCGGTTCACCGCTCATCGTGCCGCGATACGTTATGCGAAGCAAAACAGTATCGCCGATCCGATGCGACGCAAGCGCTGGCACCGTGTAGTGAAATGTTGATTGGTCAGGTGTGCCGCGGACGTACCATGGAACTGGAATTGTGTCCCCTGCTTGAAGATACTCAACCCGGATCACCGTCAGCGATCGCAAGTGGAAGCGAATAGTATCGGGTGCACTGCGCCAGCGAAAGCGCCAGATACACGAACTTTCACCGAGCACAGCACGAGGCAGGGAATCCAGTGCAATCACTGCATCGTAGTGAAGCACATCGAACGATTGCTCACGGTAAAGCGTTGGTGTGGATATGTCCTGCCCATACAAAACTGGTAACGCCCATAACCCACAGGCGATAATCGCAACAATGGCGATCATAGATTCGCACGCAACAGTGGATGCAGTTTGACCGCTGCAAAATACTGCACCCACTGCTGTCGGCAGAGAATACCGTCGGCAACGAGCAAACCAATACCGATCAGTCCCACACCGATTAGCTCACTGCGTAGAGCAATGATGGTGAAAAACGTCACTATCCCAACACCAACGAGGTGTGATGCCGAATGCTGTTGATGTTCAGGGCGCATCGGCAGCAATGCTACCCAACTAACGACAAACCATCCGATAAAATTCACAAACGGAACACCATAGTAGATTCCCAACTGGTCCCAAACCCAAAGGTGCATTGGTCCAATCGCAACAGGATCAATCAGCAAATCAAACAGTGTCATAGCGAGTGCTGCACTAAGCCGGTGACGGCTCTGCAGGCTTGTTACTTGAGATGCAAGAAACCATGCATACGAGAGCAACACCATCCACGCAGCCAGCATGACGACTGGCACACCAGCAACGGATACGCCGAGCGTGCTGGTGTAGTGATAGCGACCGTATGGTATCCCAGTTGCAACACCAAGAATCTCACTTCCAAAGCCGATGAGTGCACCGACAAAAAGTCGAGCCAATCCGCGTCGGGAGTACAGAGCAACAACCGCAGCAGCAACCCATAAAAACATCATTTCCCCATAACGTCGCAGCACAACAAAATCGCTATCGGCTGAGTTTGTCACTATGCCACCGACGAGTAATACTACGAACAATCCGGCAACAATTCTACCGATCCATTTCATAGCGCTCGATTAGATTCATGACCAACTTTGAGGAAAGCACAACCATTGGTGTACCGCCGCCCGGGTGTGTACTACCACCAACGAAATACAATCCTCTGATTCGGCGGTGTCGCAATGCCGGACGGAGAAATGCTGTCCGATACGAATGCGAGGCAAGTCCATAAATCGAACCACCGGGCATGCCATAGACACGCTCGAATTGCTCGGGAGTCCACACTGCCTGGACGACAATCTCGCTTTCGGCAATCGCAATGCCACGACGCTCCAGAACGCTGCAGATACGTTCCCAAACCATCGGCACATCCTGGTCCCACGGCTTGCCGTCGAGGGCAGGAGCATTTGCCATCACAAAAAGAGTCTCGCAACCTGTGGGCGCTGTGGTTGGATCAGTCTTGCTTGTGACGTTGAGGTACACCGTTGGCTCACGGGGAAATGTTTTTTGCTCAAATATCTCATCGAATTCTCGGCGATAATCCGAAGAAAACGCGATCGTGTGGTGGTGCACATCCTCCGACAAACGTTTTCGAAGACCGATCAAGAAAACCACACCGGACATCGAGCGTTCTGGCAATGGTGACAACGGTGGCATCCCGAGCAATTCATTTACACTGGTTGCATCACCATTGTACACGACAATGTCAGCTTCGACGACATCACCAGCAGCAGTTTGGACGCCCACAACTTTTCCATCTTTGTGCAGGAGCTTCGTTACTGCACTCGATGTTTTGACTACAACTCCCCGCTGCTGAAGCGCTTTCAGGATTGACTCGACAATCCGATACAATCCCCCTTCGACGTACCACCCACCAAAAGCAAATTCAAGGTATGGGATGACCAGCAATGTTGCCGGTGAGCGATAAGGCGAAGAGCCAACGTAGGTCGGATACCGATGAAAAATCTGTCGTAGGTAGGGGCTGGTTATATTCCGCTCAACGGTCTGGGCATAGTTTCCCCACGCATTTCGAACGGGGAACCACCGCAGTGAGCCAAGCATCGCGAGCAGTTGTTTGGCAGTAGGCAATTCCGTTGGGACACTTTGGAAAAATGTTCGCTGTGAAAGCTCGTACAACTTTGCGGCAGTGGTCATCAGTCGCCAGTAGCCGCGTCCGCCATCAGGTTCGAGTCGCTCGACCAACGATGCAAGATCAGGCAGTGTTCCGGGATACTCTATCTGTTGACCATCGGCAAAGCGATATTGTGTGAGCGGTTGCAAGCGTCGAAAGCAAAGGTCATCATGCTCGACTCCGCACTGTTCGAACAACTCGATAAACACATGCGGCAATGTGATTAGCGAAGGACCGGTATCAAATCGGAAACCACTCTGCTCCAAGCAATTCATCTTCCCCCCAACGGTATTGCTTCGTTCGAGGATGTGAACGTTCCACCCTTTGCTCGATGCTCGCAATGCAAGTGCTAATCCGCCTAATCCCGCTCCGACAATAACGATGCGCTTTTTCATTGCTCTGTCTGGGTTGATGGAACAATACGATAGCGACGCTGTTTCCACTCGACACCACGACCACTGATCCACTGCCACCATGAGCTTATTCCGAGGCCAAGCAAGAAGAGTTCAGCCACAGGATGAAACAAGACAGACCACCATGGGTGCTTGAACCGAAACGATAGAACTACACGTGCACTAACTACACTGCAGAGAGCAAGCAATATCGGCACGCTCGGCGTAAACACGGCTGTAAAAAATGGCGCCGCAAAAACTATTGCATGCAGAGCCAACACAACCGGAAAAAGCCATCGTTTGCGAAAGCCCGGATAGAAGTTTTTCTGGAAGCCGTGCCAAATCTGGCTAATAGTGCGATACATGCGCACACGCACAATGCCAGTGCCATCGCAGCATAAGGCTCGCTGATTCATCATCCGCCAATGCCGGGCAAGCGCTGTATCCTCGAATAATTCCGTTCGAACAGCACGATGACCGCCGAGCCGCATATACACATCCCTTCGGCAGAGAATACACGAACCATGCGCAAGTGCGTAGCGGTGATGAAGCGAGCGTATTTGCAAAGGTGACGGATATAGTGTCATCACGTAGAAGGTAAGCAGCGGCATGAGAACTTGCTCTGCACTGGACTGCATCTCAATTTCCGGCCAGGTCGAGAGAAACGTTGCATTCTGTGCGTTCGCTGTTGCCAAAAGCTGCTCTACCGCGCCCGAGCTAATCCGAGCATCGGCATCGAGGAACAACAGCCATTGACCGCGAGCAGCTTGTGCCAATCGGTAGCACGCATGCGGTTTTCCATACCAGCTCTCCGGTAATGGGACAGTTTCCAACAATCGAACACGCTTATCGCGCTCGGTCCATTGGTGTGCGATTTTGCGTGTTGCATCGTCGGATTGGTCATCATAAATCAGGACCTCAGCAACGATCTCGCCCTGATTGAGCACGTGCGCGATGCACTCAGCCAGATTGGCTTCTTCATTCCGTGCTGGAATGAGCACGCTGACAATCCCGCTATGCAGCGGCTTACGGCGCTCAGGTCTGAGAAAGACGACAGCATTGACCACTGCAAGCGCCGAGAACGTAACCGCCAACAAGGCAATCATCCATTCAATCATCGCGGATGAAGATAAGCGGTGCCACTTTATCGGGCGCTTCATCGAGAAGAAGGTGACCAGCGCCAGCGATGCAGCAGGATTGCGTGATGCGCAAGTATCGCTGCCAAATCGTTACCGAACGTCGCACGGCATGAAACGTCCGTTCACCCCAAACAAGAGTCACTGGGCAATTCAACGATGAGTAGCGATGTGGTCCCGGCAGCCTTGCTAAGGCTTTCAGATACCCACGTGTGGTTGCAGCATCTTTATCCGAGAACGATGCCATTAAATTTGTTTGGTCGGTTCTGCGAGATCGAAGTAGAGCATTGACAATAGCCCGACCAGTCGCCGAGCCGAACGTACGTTGATATGCGATGGCACCAATAGGCTCAAGCGCGAAGAAACGGAAATACCACGGCATGTAGGCAAATAAGTCGAGAGCAACAATCCGCATCACTTTGCTTGGCACTTGCATCGCAGCCTCCAGCGCAAGGATGGCACCGCTGCACGATCCAACAATAACGACCTTCTCTGGTTGGGATTCAATCAATCTTGCCAGCGATGCAGCAATGTGCTCAATGCAAACTGTACCGTCGAGCGG
>JBBIUD010000018.1:0-12525 GCA_037440485.1 Chlorobiota bacterium | reverse complement strand
CGTACAGCCAGGCGATCGCATTACCTGCCGCTTATTGCGCCGTCCGCCGATCGAACTTGTGCCAGAGCCCATTCCGCTGGACATCCTCCACGAAGATGAAGACGTGCTCGTTGTCAATAAACCGGCGGGGATGGTAGTTCATCCTGCTCACGGTAATCGCCGCGGAACGCTGGTCAATGCTGTGCTCCACCACCTCGGTATGCGTCAGCCAATTCTGCTTGCCGACACGAGCGATGCCGACGAGGACTCCGACGATGAGCTCCTCAGCTCAGCAGCGGTTCGCCCGGGCATCGTGCACCGTCTCGATAAGGACACCTCGGGTGTCATGGTCGTAGCCAAACACGAACATGCAAGCGAGAACCTCTCCCGTCAATTTGCGCAGCGGCGTGTGCATCGGCTCTACCGGGCATTTGTCTGGGGAATCGTTGACGCCGACGAAGGGAAAATCGAAACATTGATCGGTCGCTCGCCGCGCAATCGCAAGCTTTTCGCTGTTGTCGAGCGGGGCGGTAAACCAGCGGTGACCACCTTTCGCGTTATGGCGCGCTACCGGTTTGCCACGCAGGTCGAGCTAAAACTCCTGACAGGTCGCACGCACCAAATTCGTGTTCACATGGCACATTTGCATCATCCCCTCATTGGCGATGACAGCTATGGCGGGCGCGCGCTTGCCTATGGGGGGCTGCATAGTTCCGCGCTCCGTGCGCTTGCATTCAAATGCTTGGAAGCAATACCCCGGCAGGCACTCCATGCAGCCGTGCTCGGTTTCTTCCACCCGCGCACAAACCAGTACATGGAATTTTCCGTCCCGATGCCGCCAGATATGCTGCACTTGGCTGCTCTCCTCGAGAATGCTTCAACAGTGGAATAAAAACAGCGCCATTGCTCTGCCTCCGTCATCCTGAACACCCGCCTTGCCTTGTCACCCAGAACACCCGCCTTGCCCTGTCACCCTGAACTTGCTTCAGGGTCTTTTTTCCTCGTGTGTTGTCACCCTGAACTTGTTTCAGGGTCTCTCCAGATGCTGAACCAAGTTCAGCATGACACTGGGAGGCATGGGCAGAGATGCTGAACCAAGTTCAGCATGACGCTGGGAGGTATGGGCAGAGATGCTGAATCAAGTTCAGCATGACACTGGGAGGCATGGGCAGAGATGCTGAACCAAGTTCAGCATGACGCTGGGAGGACGTTGACAGAGATGCTGAATCAAGTTCAGCATGACTCAGTACGTCTCAGTATGACACATGATGACTCAGCATGGGGCGGGCATGGATCAGGTGTATCCGTTACGGATGGTCGTCGGGAGCAGGCTGCGGCTGCGCACCGCGATTGAATAATTGCCCAAGCGGCGGCATTCGATTCCCGACTAAGAGCAGCAAGACCATCCCCGTTGATACCGCAGCATCGGCAATGTTGAAAATCCACCAGCGCTCTAAATGCCATTGCCCAATTTGCACGTCGGGGATATCCACGTCGAGGAAATCCACCACGCGACCGTAAAAAAGCGGTGCTTCGCCATAGAGGACGCCATAGAACACGCGGTCAATTAAGTTACCCAGCGCACCCGCAAAAATGAGAGCAACGGCAAGCTGCACTTGCCATGCAACCCTGCGCTGCTGCATGCGAGCCAACACGAACCCTATGCCACAGGCAGCAACAATCGAAAAAAGGCTCAGGAGAATTTTCCCCGCACCAAACTCAATCCCAAATGCCATGCCGGGATTTTCGATGTATGTGATCCGAACAGCATCGCCAATCAGCCGGAACGATTGACCAAGCTGCATTCCGTGGTGCTCGATGCCAAAAAGCGAAAAACCCTTCACAGCAAGTTTTGTTGCTTGGTCGAGCAGGACTACTATTGCCGCAACCCAAAATGCCCACCAGCGTTTCATAGTGTACCGAGGAGGTGGTGTTTATGGTGTCGTTGTTGGTGGACCATCGCCAAGAACTCATCTGCTGGCAATGTGTTGACCACAGCAGCAGCTGACAGACCACCCCTGCGTGCGACCGTGATGCCGTCGGCAAGGTCCTCGATACCCTCGGTGCTGTGTGCGTCGGGGTTGATTGCAAGGCGAACGCCGGCACTGCATGCACGGCGATGGTAGCGCCAATCCAGGTCCAGCCGATAGGGATTGACGTTGAATTCGATGACCGTTCCGGTGCGCGCTGCTTCGGTGATGATTGCCTCGATGTCCACGGCATAGCTATCGCGACGAAGGAGAAGCCGACCGGTTGGGTGTCCCAAAATCGTGGTAAAGGGATTTGCCATCGCGCGGAGAATGCGGGCAGTTTGTTCGGTCGCCGAGAGATTGAAGTGTGAGTGCACCGACGCGACCACCAGGTCAAACCCAGCCAGAATATGATCGGGATAATCCAACGACCCATCGGGCAGAATGTCGCTTTCGATGCCGTGGAGAATGCGGATACCCAGTCCACGTTCGTTGAGGGCAGCGATCTCGGCGCGCTGCTGCAGAACGCGATCCGGTTGCAATCCGCCGGCATAGGCTGCGCTTTGGCTGTGGTCGCAAATGGCGATGTACTCAAACCCCATCGAGCGTGCAGCCAGTGCCATTTCTTCGAGCGTGTTTTTGCCGTCGCTCCAGGTGGTGTGGACGTGGAGAACACCGTGCATATCCGCCAGCGTTATTAGTGGTGGAATGCCCTCGCGCTGGGCATGTTCGATGATGGTGGCATCCTCGCGCAGCTCCGGCGGGATGAACGGCAACCCCAGATAGTCGAATACCTCCTCCTCGCGTGCCAGCGGTGGGAGCGATCTATTGCTGAGAGCAGCGGCAATGAAATCCTCGCTGCCGGTTGCCATAAAGAGTGCCGTGCCTGCGCTGTCGGCGGTGCACAGCAGCAGCTCGATGGTAATGTCGCCGCTAATCGAGCGATAACGTCGGTGCCCGTTCGGAACGAAGCCATCGGGCACAGGAAGTGCTTCCGGCGCATCGGCAATCACCACCGCGCTCAGCGTGCTGATAACGTCGTTGCCACGGCGGAGCTCGCCGGCAGCAACGACCTCGATGGCGCCTTGTTCGGTCAGGAGCGAGCGGAGCTGGTGGAACAGTCGCCATGCTTTGTGGCGCTGGATTCGCCCGTGCGTCGAGCGCCAAAATGCGATTGCCTCCAGTAATGCTTCCTCGCTGCGGGGACTAAACCCCTTGCAGGTGGCGATTCGATGCTGGAGGCAAGCGCGCTCGAGCTGCTCGATGCTGGTGATGCCGCACTGTTGCCAGAGCAGCCGCGCTTTTTTGGCACCAACACCGCGCAGCTCCGTCAGTTGGACCACACCCGGTGGTATCTGGCGTTCCAACTCCGAAAGATGCGCAATGGTGCCCGTCTGGGCAAGCTCGGTGAGTGTCGCAATGATGCCTTCGCCAATGCCGCGAATAGACCGAAACCGCTCACTCTCGAGAGCGGACGAGAGCGGACCGTCCAGCCGTGCCAGTGCCTCGGCAGCGGCGGTGTACGCACGTGCCTTGTAGGGATTGTCACCGGCAAGCTCCAGCAGCAGGGCGTATCGCTCCAGCAGTAGAGCGGCGTCGCGGCATTCCATTGCCTGCGTCAGTACCCAAGTTCGACGAGCTTGGCAATATTGGCGCGAACGTCGGCAGCAGATTTTTCGAGCAAGGCGCGTTCGTCGTCGCTGAGTTGGACCTGGAGGATTTGCTCGATGCCGCTCGAGCCTAATTTGACGGGCACTCCAACGCAGACGTCGCGTAGCCCGTACTCGCCGTCGCACAGCGCCGAGCAGGGTAGAATGCGGCGCTTGTTTTTGACGATGCTTTCGATCATCTCGACGGTCGAAGCCGCCGGGGCGTAGTATGCCGAGCCGGTTTTGAGGTAGTTGACAATCTCGATGCCGCCATCTTTGGTGCGCTGGACGATCGCGGCGATTTTATCCGGCGGCAACAATTGTTCCAGCGGAATGCCGGCAACGGTGGTATAGCGTGGCAGCGGCACCATCGAATCGCCGTGACCACCCATCAAGAGTGCCTGGATATCTTCGACCGAGCAGCCCAGCTCCATGGCGATAAATGCCCGATAGCGCGCTGTGTCCAGCACCCCTGCCATCCCGACCACACGATGACGTGGCAGTTTAGTCACCCGCAGCGTGAGGTACGTCATCACATCCAGCGGATTGGAAACGATGATGAACAGTGCGTTGGGCGACTGGGTGACTGCTTGCTCGGCACAGGTGGCAACAATCTTGGCATTGGCAGCTAACAAATCATCGCGGCTCATGCCTGGCTTCCGTGCTAAGCCTGCGGTGATGACGACAATGTCCGAGCCGGCTGTCGGCTCGTATGAGTTCGTACCGTGGACGTACGTATCCGAGCCAAGGACTGGCATTGCTTCCAGCAAATCGAGTCCTTTGCCTTGCGGAATGCCCTCGGCGATGTCAACCAGGACAACTTCGTTTGCCAGTTCGTAGTAGGCAAGTTGCTGTGCGACGGTTGCGCCAACGTTGCCGGCGCCAATGACGGTAATCTTCATCAGGGATGACTCCGAAAAAGTGGGACAACGCAACAAACAAAACGCGCCCGCGTGCAGACCAGATGCACTGCGGGCGCTGGCAGCTTCAACAGGTGGTGATCAATTCGCAACAACGTCCGTACCCGTCTCGACAGGATAGACCGAGACCTTCTGGCGGTTGCGTCCATAGCGCTCGAACTTGACGATACCGTCGGTCAGTGCAAAGAGCGTGTAATCACGACCCAGACCGACGTTGTTGCCGGGGTGCCAGCGCGTGCCACGCTGACGAATCAGGATTGCCGGCACGGACGAACTGCCCGCCAAAGCGCTTGACGCCAAGCCGTTTTGCGTTCGAATCGCGACCGTTCTTTGTGGAACCGCCGCCTTTTTTATGTGCCATGGGTTAGCTGTTGACAGTGATACCGGTGATTTCGATTTCGGTGTACTGCTGGCGATGACCGCGCAGCTTTTTGTAGCCTTTGCGGCGCTTTTTCTTGAACACGAGCACTTTATCGCCTTTGCCGTGCGAACGAACCGTTGCGGTAACAGTTGCATCCAGCAGTGGCATTCCCACCTGGACACGGTCGCCATCGAAAGTTGCCAGAACGGTGCGAAACTCGACAGTTTCTCCGACCTCTGCCCGAAGGTGTGGGACGATGTGGCGCTCGTGTGGCTGAACGCGGTACTGCTTGCCCGCGATTTCAACGATTGCTTGCATGAATCTGCGTTCGGGTGTTTGTAGGGCTGCAAAAATAACACACCGGCAGCGAAACGCTGCGAAATCGTCTTCGATCGGTGGTGACAGTGTGTCGGTTACCGGTGCAGGACCTGCACGCGCAGCCGAAGGGCGTTGGCGGTGTCGGGCATGTCTGCTAATCGCCAGCGGATGCGATCAGCTCGGCGTGCAAGCAGTGGATGGGCATCGATGGCTGCCGCGATGAGTTGCTGCACCGCATAGGCACGGACGAGCCCCGCCTCTTGTGGCGACAGCATCATTGCCGGATGGAGTTCGAGCGGACCATCGGCTGGGATAGACACTCTGGCGCCGCTCCAGCCAAGGGCGCGTGTGGTTCGGGACGCTTCGATGTTAATCTCGATCATTGCCGAGGGAGCGCAGCGCACGATCTCGGTGCAGTGCTCGAGCAATGCGGTGATGATCGTTCGGTCCAGGTGTGCCTCTGCACCGGCGACGGCGTCACCATCGAGGTTGTACCGTTCCAGCAAAGCTCTTGCAGTGCGGTGTTCCTCAGTGGCTGGCATGTAGTCATCGGGCACGAAAGCATTCACGATCGTTGTTTCCCAGCGCGCTCCGTCGTTGGAGAGAGCGATCGGCAGCTCCAGCACAACTGCTCGCTGCGGGTCGCACGGAGCCACCAGCTCCCAGCTATCACCGGTGGTAGTGCAGGAGTTGGTGTAGCGCACAATGTAGCGCTCGGATGGTTGGAGTCGCACTCTGGCTCGACCGTCTGCACCAATGGGGATTGTCTCCAGACTGCGTGCCGATGCAACCGTTGCAACTCCGCTCAGCAGTTCGGTGACGTCGGATGGCAGTACCTGCATGTCCAACACCACCGCTCCGCAAAGCGGCAGCAGGACGAGATCCAGGTTCCCGTTCCGATTGGAACTGACGATAAGTTGATCGTCCCACACCACGGGTGCGATCTCATCGGCAGTGGAGTTGATCGGCTGAGGTAGAGCAGCAACTGTTCCCCACTGCAACGGTGCCGTGGGCAGCGCACGGGAAATGTCAAAATCACCTCGGGTGGTATCGCGCTGGCGAGCAAAGAGCAGTGTGCTATCGGCAAGCAGAGCGGGGGTTATTTCATCACCGGCAGTGCAGAGCGATAGCAGCACCGGTGCAGACCATCCCTGAGGCGTTCGGTAGCTGGCATAGAGGTCCTTGCCACCGCGTCCGCCCGGACGATTCGAGCTAAAAACCAGCAGCATTCCATCCGGCGACAGTGCCGGTTGCGAATCCCACGCTTCTGAGTTGAGCTGGTCGAGCCATTGTACCGATGACCAACGCTGACCGTCGAAGGTACATTCAGCAAGGTCAACGTTCGTCGGTGTTCGATGAGCAGGGAACACTAGCAGCAGCGTACCATCGGTGCCATAAGCAATAGCCGGCTTGCCTGCGCGAGCCTCGAGTGCAGGAGCGACGGTAGTTGCTGGCTCTGGTTCGCTCCACGTCCCATCATACCGCCGGTGAGTCTGGAGCAACACTTCGCTACCATCGGGCTTGATGCGAAGAAAGACTGCTGCATCACCGATTCGGCATGCAGCGACTTCATCGGCGCTGGTGTTGGCGGTGCGCTCGAGCATACCAAGCGGTCCAGTACTGCTGCAACTGCTGAGCACGAGCCCGCCGAGCAGGACTATCGCGGCAATAACCATCGCTTGCAAATTACGCCGAGGACGGGTCGAGCGGCGACGAAGAAGCGGCAGCATCGAGGACTGCTGCCAGTGCCCCAGCAGCGGTGCGCCGGTGATAGCGTGCAATTGCCGACGTGTTCGGCGTTGTGAGGGGGCAAGCGTCTTCCCAGCACCGATACCACTGTGCCAACACAGCAGCGCATTCGGTTGCATCGGCGCAAACGTTCCCCGCGCCGGTTTCGGTGAGCAATGCTTCGATCGCGCTCTCGTGCGGAGCAAGCGCAAGGATCGGCTTGCCTGCCCCAAGGTACTCGAAAACTTTGCCCGGCACAATGTCGGCGCTGTCGCTGGAGCGATCCACCACCAGCAACGCAATATCGCTTTCGAGCAGGAAGCGTAAACTCTCGGTATGCGGCAGGTATGGCACGATCTCGATCTGCTGCCAGAGCGAACTTTGGCGTAAAGCTGTAGCGACATCGTCGCCGACGCGACCGACAAAGCGCAATCGCACGCGCTGTAAGGGAATCGTTCCATTGGCAACCAAGCGCTCCAGCGCGGCGATGAGCACATCGGGATTGCGCAAACCGTAGAGCGAGCCGGTGTAGGTGATCGTCAGCGCCGACGTGCGGGTTATTTCGACGGTCGGGTAGTCAGCCGGATCGAATCCATTGGGAATGGTCACAAATTTTTCCGGAGGGAGTGTGGGGTATTTCTCGCGTGCATCGCTGACGATACCCTCCCAGGCTGCGACGATGCGATCAGCCCGTTCCAGGCAGGAGCGCTCCAGATGCCGATCAATCAAGCGGGGCAGCCACCACCGTTGGGGTGTGGTCAGAAAACCCGTCCACGGATCGCGAAGCTCCATGACCCACGCTCGCCCAGTCCGACGTTTGAGCGCGCGCCCGATCACTGCACACGTATAAGGCGGCGAGGAGGTGTAGATTGCCTCGATGTCCCACTGCTCGATCAGGCGCAGGCCGGCAGGTACTGCATCGAAGAGCCAGCCAACTCGCGCGTCGGGGATAAAGAGCGTTGCGCGCACACTCTGCGCAATGCGCTGACGCCAGGAAGAACGAGCCTGATCGGTCAGCACAGCCACATCAATCGCTTGCGTTGTTCCGGTCAGCCGTCGGTAGAGCGCGTATGGCTCCAGAATGCGTGTGCGCTCGACGTGCACCGATGGTGGAATCTCCTGGCAGAGCGATTCATCCCGCGCGGGAAAGGTGCCATTGCCGACGGTCAGAACCACTGGTTCCCAGCCAAAGTCCGGAAGGTAGCGAATCATCTTCAACACACGCTGAACGCCCGGACCTCCCGACGGCGGAAAGTAGTAGGCTACAACCAGGACTCGCCGCATGCTGTGCCTACAAGGGAAGTGCAATGCCAATACCGAGCACGTTCCGAAGCTGAGTTGCTGGACCGCGGCTGCCATCGTCGCGCGTGAGGATGAGCCGTGGATCATAGGCAACGTCCAGCGCAAAGCTGGCGCTGAGGTACTTGTTGATGCGAAAGGTCAGCACAGTATTCCAATTGACCACCTGGGAGCCAAACGCATCGTAGGGCGCAAACACCGCCAGCTTTGTGTTGAGCAGGACGTTTTCCATAAGCTCGGTGACGATGGTCGCATTGAGCGACGCGCCGAACTGAAAGCGTGTGGCTTTGCCAGAATCAACGCCCAGCGATCCGTTCTGCAAGCGTCGGTCCAGCACAAAAACTGCTCGTCCTGTTGCTGCCATGAGCGTAATGCTTACCCCATCAGTCGGTGCGTAGGTGCCCCCAAGACCAAGGTTCATCGTAGCGGGGGCAAATAGCGACGAGATCAGCGTTTCGGTCGAGTCGGTCGGATACTGGTAGCCGTCGCTCAGTTGGGTGCGGGCGTCCAATTGCACGGCGTAGCTGAAGGCAGAATCGGGCAAGCGACGGCCGTAGGTGGAAATCAAGATGAACCGGTCGTCGCTTTTGCGGAATGGGAGGTTGGCAAGCTTGGTCAATCCATAGCCCACGTCGAGCGTGGTTTCCCAACGGTCATGGCGTCCGGTGTAGAGAGAACGCCAGTTCAATAACCCTGCCACTCCGACGGTGTTTTGTCCGCCGGCAGACCAGTTCTTGAGCGCGACTTGGGTCAGAGTCAGTGTAATGGTGCCTTTTGTTTTCCAGCTACTATCGGGTTGTGCAAGGGCAAGAACCGACAGTAGGCACACTGCGATGCATGTGCGGAGCATTGATATTCTGCACAAACGTTGAACAAGTCACAAAGCTACGCCGATGGCTTCCGTTCTTCCCAGCGGCGACGCAGCAGGTTCATTGGCTTGACGATAGCGAAAAAGACCACTGCTGCGGTGAGCAGAAAGTTGATGAGTGCGCTGATGACCAGACCAATGTTGAGCGGTCCGAGCATCAAGCCCACCGATGGATTGGGTGCAAGCAGTGCAATCAGCGGACGAATGATGCCGTCGGTGATGCTGGTGACAACGCTGCCGAAAGCGGCACCAATAATCACCCCCACAGCCAAATCCACTGCATTCCCTTTGGCGATGAACTCCCGAAATTCAGACACAAGCGACATAGCAAACGCATCAATGTGGAACATGCCCTCTGCAAACATACAATGCGCACGCCGAGCCCGTGCTGTGGCTCATGGGATTAGGTTGATTGCGGGAAGTTCGGGGATGAACCGGTGGTAGTAGAGCATTTCGAGCGTTGTTTTCAGTGCCTCTTTGGCGTCGTCGTCCCAGCGCCAGCCGATAACACCGCCGCTGGCGGGATACTCGCGGTCGGGAAGGTTCGCCTCGGCAAGGTGTTCGGTGATGGCGACAAGGTCGAACTCTTCGGCAAGCTCCGAGCGGCAAACCCAGATGCCCAGCGGTAAGCCGCATTCGAGCGCCAGCCACCATTCCTCGGTCAGGTCAATGTTCACCGGATGGTCCGGGAAGGTGCCGGCGTCATTCCATGCGATGATGGTATCTGCCTTGTCAGGCGACTCGACCGGCTCGAGCTGGAGCTCGTGTTGTTCGGCAAGGAGCAACAGTCCGGCGGTAGTCAGAAAGTCGCTCGGTTCTGGAGCGTAGTACGTACGAGGTGCTTCCAGACCGCTGCGGAAGCGAATCGCAGCCAGGTCGAGTCCTTCTTCGACCAGCAGGCAGCGGCTACCAACGATGCGATAGTCGCTCAAAACGGACGCACTCCCATAGCCCAGCGGTGAGATGAGCGCCAATTCCACGCGTGCGGTGCGCAGGAGCGTTTCGCACTGGCTCTGCGGCGCTCGGATTATCGGGTGCTCAGCACTATCGGTAGCAGCAAGGCGGCTGAAGATCGGTCGGTCAGGGATTGCGATCCGCATCTACACCCCGCGCGAAAACCAACGCTCCAACGCCGATGGAAGCATCGCTCGCCAGGTGGGCCAGTCGTGCATCCATTCCCGTCCCCAAATGTCAACGTAGTTGGGGATACCTTTTGCACCCAACAGCTCGCCCATGCGAATCGAGCTTTCTGGGTGTTCGTAAGGACCTTGCCCAGTCATGAAGTACACATGCTGCTTGGAGCGCAAAAGTGGTAGCCAGTAGTCATCGTTCAAATTCGGCAGGTAGTGCACCGGCGAGTTGAAGTAACAGTTTTCGTCCCAGTAACCGCCGGTGTACCACGATAGGTCGTACGTCCCGCTCATGGCAATAGTGCCATCGAATAAGTCCGGACGGCGCAGAAGTGTATTGGCAGCATGGTAGGCACCCAGCGACACACCACTGGTGATGATGGGAACTTTGCCGCGACAGTCGTTCCAGATGAACGGTACAACTTCCTCGGCGACGTAGGCATTGTACTGCTGGTGACGGATTGCTTTGTCGCGTGGATGCATGCGGCTGTTGAGCCAGCTTTCGCTGTTGATGCTGTTGATCGAATAGACTTTGAGCGTGCCCTGCTCGATGAAGGGGCGGATTGCTTCGATCAGGTAAAAGCGCTCGTATTCGAGATAGTCGGCTGCAGCACTCGGGAAAAGAAGCAGTGCAAAACCGTAGTGCCCGTAGGCAACCAGTTCCATGTTCTTGCCCAGGTGTGGGCTGTACCAGCGGTAAAGGTCGCGGCGCATAATGAGCGATTTTGGAAAAAATTGAACGGCGCACGAAAATAGCGCCGTCGTTAGCGGTCGCGTTGGTAAGTGCCAATCAACACTGCTTCGGCAAGGATGTGGCTGCGCATCGCTGCCTGGAGCTCAGCTCGGGTGGGTTGATCGAGCGAGAGTGTCGTGTCGAGCGCATAGAGGGTGAAAACGTAACGGTGTCGGCCGATGGGGGGACAGGGGCCGCCATAGCCGGTGCGTTTCCAGTCGTTGAGTCCCTGGCGAGTGCCAGGCGGCAAACGGTCGGCTGTCACTGCCTCGGGTAGCCCCGTAGCCGTCGGCGGAATGTTGAACAGCACCCAATGAACCCATCGCATGCGGGGTGCACGAGGGTCGGGCGCATCGGGATCGTCCACAATCAGAGCCAGACTCCGTGTGCCGCGGGGAAGGTTGTGCCACTGGAGCGGCGGCGAGATATTTGCCCCGTCGCAAGTGTACTGCCGCGGTATGGCGCCGTTGTGTGTGAATGCTGCAGAGGAAAGTTCCATCGGTCCAACCCTGGTGGCATGACCAACAATCCACACACCGCCGATGCACGATACAAACAACCACCGTGCAACAGTAGAGGGCAAAATGGTTCGCATGGCGCTGGTGACGTCGGTGAATCAGCAACAAAACTACTGGCTTACAGTGAGCACTTTGCAATCGCTGAAGCGTCCGTGTGCGTTTTGCGCGGTGAGCTGATAGACGTAATTGCCCGGAGCCAGTCCGAGCGCTGCTCGATCAACATCAACCGCATAACGACCCTCCGGCAGAAATGAATCAAACAACGTTGCAATTCGGATGCCGTGCACACTCCACAGTTCCAGCCGGACATGCGAAGGCGAGCGTACCTCGAGGGGAATTGTTGTCGCTCCTGTGGCAGGATTGGGGATGTTCTGCTCCAGTAGGATATGCTCTGCTGCTTGCTGTTCAAGATACCCAACGCCGAGCGTGCCCTCACCCTGAACGGTAACCTCCAGTGCCGCGCGATAGCCACGGGTATCGGGGTTGGGTTCCAGCGTGGCGAGTTGGTAGGTGTACCCATCAGCGAAAATGTTGTCAGCTGAGGGCTGGAGCGGATCGGCTCCTTTCGGATACAGCTCGGGGTAGGCGGCATAAATGGCGTTCTTGGTGGCGTGGTCGAATGTTAGCTGTGAAATGGCGGCGTACATGCTGCTGACGTACACCTGAAAATGAATGTGACAGGTGCGGCCATTGTACCAACCAGGAAAAATGGTCACAAACGAAGCCTCGCCGTTTGCATCGGTGAATTGGTAGCCACGCAAGAAGGTCTTCCCAACCGCCGTGTTATAGCCGGAGTATTCGCCGTTGGCATTGCAGTGCCAGATGTTGACGCGAACGTTCGGCATCGGTGCACAGTTAGCAGCACCGATGATGCGCAGGCGTAGGTCCAGCCGCACACCCGGCTGATCCTCGCGCACATCTTGCCGAAAGAATGTCAGGTTCTCCGATAAGTCCAGTGGGAAGGGTCCGGCAGTTTCGGTGGGAATAAGTACGCACGTTCCTGCTGGAGACGTGGCAGGATCGGTTGCCTGCACGCGCGATGCAAGCAGGGG
>JBBIUD010000017.1:0-13290 GCA_037440485.1 Chlorobiota bacterium | reverse complement strand
GCATTGCCCCACACTACGATCGAAGCTCGATGCGGAACCAATACACGCTCGGCGAGGATGAAACAAAACGCCTCCTTGCTGCCGGTGAACCAGCGACGATCCGACTGAAGGTTCCGCTCCACGGCGAGGTCAAATTCACTGACATCATCCGCGGCACAATCGTCGTTCCGTGCAAGGACGTTGACGACCAGATCCTGCTCAAGAGCGATGGATTTCCGACCTACCACTTAGCCAATGTCGTGGATGACCATTTGATGGGCATCACGCATGTCATTCGCGGTGAGGAATGGCTACCCTCGACGCCGAAGCATGTGTTGCTCTACCAGGCATTCGGTTGGGAGCAGCCACACTTTGCACACCTACCGCTCCTGCTCAACCCTGATCGTTCGAAGCTGAGCAAACGGCATGGGGACGTTGCCGTGCGCGACTACATCGCCAAGGGATACTTTCCCGAAGCTGTGGTGAACTTTATTGCGCTACTGGGCTGGAATCCAAGCAGCGATCGCGAACTCTACACTCTCGATGAACTCATCGAGGCATTTTCACTGGAGCGCGTCAACAAGGCAGGAGCTGTCTTCGACCTATCGAAGCTAGAGTGGATGAATGCGCAGTATCTGAAGCGATTTGTGCAGAGCGACCCGGCGCGCTTAGTCGCAGCGCTACGCCCACTCCTTGCCGAGCGGGGATGGTCGGCATCCGACGAATACATTGCTCGTGTCATCGCTCTGCTCCACGAACGCATTCACCGCCTCCCCGAGCTGGTGGACTTTGCACGCTACATGTTCACCGACCCCGCCTACGATGCGGAATTTTTCCACAGCACCTGGAGCGACGACGCAGCCGACTTGCTCGCAGAACTCGAAGGAATCATTGCTGCAACCGAACCGTTTACCGCTGAGGAACTTCACGATCGGCTCTCCCGCTTTGCCTCGGAGCGTTCGATTCCCTTCCGTCGCATTGGCACGGTACTGCGGCTGGCAATTACAGGCGTTCGGGTCGGTGCTGGTATGATGGACACAATCGCGCTTTTAGGCAAGGAGGAAACACTCCGCCGCCTGGATATGTTTCGTCGGTGGGTTGCGGCTCATGTACCGTCTGCTTAGCATTGTTTTGCTTGCAATGGTTGCATGCCGTACACCGGGACCACCACCCTGCACCATACCCGATGGGCTGCGCATCCGATGGGGAACCTGGATTGATTCGCTCGGCATTCTGGAGGGCTATCAACTTGAACCAACCGGTACGGTCGTTCGCTATCGCCAGAGCACACAGTCTGCTACACCAACCATACTCGACACGCTCAGCATAACCATTGACCGCCCAACGCACTGCAACGTGGCGACATCACTTCGAAGCGCGTTTGTGATCAACCAAACATACGTCGTCATCGGTCCGCTGTCGCACTACATCGAATACGCAGCACCAACGACAACGCTGCGTGCCGTATGGGATTCGCGATACGAAACGTATGGGAGCCGGTATTTTCGTTCTATATTCCGGTGGTTGAACTATCTGGTTGGTTCCACAGATGAAGATACTCATCGCTGACGACGACACTGAATACTGCCAAACGTTGCAGGAACTTTTCACTCGGAATGGCTGGGAAACAATCGTCGCACACACCACCATTGATGCACTCAATCAGCTCGATCGCCACTACAACTCGCTCGATCTGATCCTGCTGGATGTCGAGTTCAAAGGCGAAGAGCGAACGGGACTAGACGTCCTCGTCTATGCACAGAAGCGCTATCCACTCATCCCCGTGGTGATGATTAGCGGATACGGTACAGTCGAAACTGCTGCATATGCCACCAAGCTCGGTGCGGAGAATTTCTTCGACAAAGCCAGCATGACCGCCAGCAAACTCATCGAGATGGTCAATTCTATGGCAATACACCGACACGTGGTCGAGGAAAAAGACAAATTCAAATTCCTTGCCGATAACGGAATCATTGCACAGAGCAAAGCCATGCTCGAGGTTGCCGATGCTATTCTTCGCGTTGCACGTTCTAATCTCAACATTCTCATCACGGGTGAAACCGGAACCGGCAAACGCTTGGTAGCCGAAGCCATCCATCGCGCCAGTCCACGCTGCAAAAACGAGTTTGTGAGCGTGCCGATACCAAGCGTCAATTCCGACGCACTCTTCACAAGCGAAATGTTTGGTCATAAGCGTGGTTCATTCACGGGCGCAGACCAGGACAAGCGCGGCTTTTTCCACAAAGCCAACAATGGTACTCTTTTTCTCGATGAAATCGGCGAACTTTTACCCATCAACCAAACGCGACTACTTGTCCCAATTGAAGAACGGCGCTACTACCCCGTCGGATCGCTCGAGGAAGAGAAGGTAAATATTCGCTTCATCTCGGCAACAGACAAAGACCTGGTCGCTGCGATCAAAAACGGTACATTCAGTTCCCCGCTTTACTATCGGCTGCGCGAATTTGAAATCAAGATTCCACCTCTGCGCGAGCGCCGAGAGGACATAAAACTGATCGCACAATACACACTTCAGAGTCAGCTAAAGGAAACGGGTGCACAGAATCCCAGAGGATTTACGCCATCAGCAATCGAGTACATGGAGTCGCTCGACTGGCCCGGTAATGTCCGCCAGCTCATCAACACCGTCAAACAGTGCACGGTCATCGCAAGTGGTCAGTTTATCACGAAAGCCGACATCATCAAAGTACTCGATCAACGGCTCGATCAAGCCGAAGAGCAGGCAACGGCAGCATCGAGAGAGAATGGATCGTTAAAGCAAGCACGAATGAGTGCCGAATCCGAAGCCATCAAAGCAGCACTCAAAGAAACCAATGGCAATGTCACGCGTGCAGCAGCTTTGCTCGGTGTAAGCCGCGAAACGCTTTACAGCATGATGAAAAAATCCAACATTGATCCGCGACAATTTCGCACGTAAGCTATTGCTGCGGCGACCAGAGCACATCGTCAACGCCCAGTTCAGCATTGGCAACGCGGGCGGCAACGAAAAGGAAATCCGAACACCGGTTCAGAAAAGGAATGATAGCGTCGCCGATCTGCGCATGCTCTGATAGTGCAACTGTTATGCGCTCAGCTCGGCGGCAGACTGTTCGCGCGTGGTGAAGGAGCGCGCTGGGCATGCTACCGGTCGGGAGAATAAAGTTTTTCAGTGGTGGAAGCTGCTCTTCCCATCGGTCAATCCACCCTTCGAGCCAGTCAATATCCGACGCACGAATCCGCGGGACGACATAGCGCGTGGATGTATCATGCGGCGTGGCAAGATCGCTGCCCAATGCAAACAGCCGGTTGCTCAGATCAATGAGCACTTCCCGTAACGACTTCGGCATCTGATCATGCGCGATCGCAATACCAAGCACGCTGTTGAGCTCATCAACCGTTCCATACGCCTCGACTCGAAGGTCATTTTTTGGCACACGCTGACCGCCGAAAAGTGCTGTCGTACCGGTATCACCAGTCTTGGTGTAAATGCGGAATGTCATCTTATGCTTGTTGGTACGGTGCAACAAACCGCTCAATAAATTCCTGCACAACTGGATCGGGAGATGAGCGAAATTGCTCGACGCTGCCGTCGAATCTTACCACACCATCGCTGAGCATTGCCACGCGGTCAGCAACCGTAAACACTGAAAACATATCGTGGGTGATGACCACGCTTGTCACTCCGAGTCGTTGCTGCAAGTCGCGAATAAGATGATCAATTTGCTCGCTAGTTACGGGATCAAGCCCTGTTGAAGGTTCATCGTAGAAAATGTACTCGGGGCTACCCACCAGAGCACGGGCTACGCCGACACGCTTGCGCATTCCTCCAGAAAGGTCTGATGGTTTCTTGGCACAGAGCAGCGCGTATTCACGCTCGTAGGCAATAGTCCCTACCTCTGCCGGAGATGGCACAAGCCCCACTGCACATCAAAACGGCGCTCACCGTGTTCGTAGAGACTGACGGCAACATTTTCCCACACCGTCAAGGAATCGAATAGTGCTGCCCCCTGAAAAACGTAGCCGAACCGCCGCCGGATAGTGTAGAGCTGCTCACGCGTAAGATCACCGATCGAAACACCATCAATGCGGACAGTTCCCCTATCGGGCGCTAACAAACCGACGATAATTTTCAACAGTACGCTTTTGCCGCAACCCGATTTGCCCACGATACACATCGTTTGCCCATTGGGTATCGTAAGGCTCACACCGCGGAGCACGTGCTTTGGTCCGAACGCTTTGTGAATGTTTTCGATGGCGATCATTGCCTACGCTGCCTGGAGACGGTGGCGAATTGCATCAACACTCGGCGATGGGATAGCACCGATGAGCTGGCGAGTGTACTCCTGCTGCGGTGAGTGGTAGAGTTGGTCGGCATCCTGCAGCTCAACGATGCGACCGGAATGCATGACGGCTATGCGGTCACTGATGAATTTGACCACACTCAAATCGTGCGAAATGAATATGTAGGTCAGTCCTAATTCCTCGCGGAGGCGTACCAGAAGGTTGAGCACTTGCGCCTGGATGCTGACATCGAGCGCTGAAACCGATTCGTCGCAGATCAGCAGCTTGGGCTCAAGAGCCAAGGCACGCGCGATGCAGATACGTTGACGTTGACCACCGCTGAATTCATGGGGATAGTTTGAGTAATGCTGCGGCTCAAGCCCAACCTTGACCAATAACTCTTCGATGTATTCGCGCCGCTCCACATCGGAGGAAAAGCGATTGTGCACTTTGAGCACTTCCATGATCGCACTGCCGACAGTCAACCGCGGATTGAGCGAAGAGTAGGGGTCTTGGAAAATGATTTGCATGTGCCGCCGGAGAGCCTTCAGTTTATCACGCTCGAGCGCACAGACATCGTGTCCATCGAAGTAAACACGCCCGCCTGTTGGCTCGATAAGTCGCAGGATTGCACGACCGGTCGTCGTTTTGCCGCAGCCGGATTCACCGACCAGCCCCAACGTTTCTCCGCGACGGACCTCGAAGCTGACACCATCAACGGCTTTGACCCAGCCCGACACCCGCGAAAAAACTCCGGTACGAATAGGGAAATGCACCTTCAAATCTTCGACGCGCAGCAGAACATCGTTGCGCTCGAGTTGTTCCTTGCGCTGCTGCCGCTGCTGGGGTGTCTCGGCACGCTCGGCGATGATCTGTTCGATGCTTCCACTGCCCCGCTCGATGATTGAGCCATCGGGTTTTTCCTCCATGAAATCATGCACCGTCGGCAAAAGTCGCATCCGCACATCCAATCGCGGACGGCATGCGAGCAATCCTTTCGTGTACGGGTGTTTGGGATCACTGAAAATGTCCAGCACGCTACCCTGCTCGACGATACGACCTCTGTACATGACGACGACTTCGTCGGCAATTTCAGCGACAACGCCCAGGTCGTGCGTGATAAAGAGCACGCTCATGTGGTGGCTTCGTTGAAGGTGTTTGAGCAGCTCAAGTATGGTCGCCTGGACAGTCACATCGAGTGCCGTCGTCGGCTCATCGGCAATGAGAAGATCGGGATTGCACGCCATCGCCATGGCGATCATCACGCGCTGCTTTTGCCCACCAGAGAGCTGGTGCGGGTATTGGTCAATGAGCACCTCTGGACGCGGAAGCTGGACCTCGCGAAAAAGTTGGAGTGTGCGCTCACGTGCTTGCTGGCGGCTCATTCCCATGTGGAGCTGCAATGCCTCGATCACCTGATCGCCACAGCGGAAAACCGGGTTGAGCGAGGTCATCGGTTCTTGGAAGATCATCCCGATTCGATTGCCGCGGTAGTGTCGCATCTGCTCTTCGGTCAACTCGAGCAAATCGCACGAGCGACCATCGCGCTCGTGGAAATAGATCGAACCGCTGACTATTCGCCCCGGCGGTGTTGGTATCAATCGCATAATCGAAAGCGCCGTCACCGATTTCCCCGACCCTGATTCCCCAACGATGCCGACAACTTTTCCACGCGGAATAACAAACGAGACATCATCAACGGCGCGAACCGTCCGCTCATCGGTACGAAATTCGGTCACTAAGTGCTCAACGCGGATGAGTGGTGTCATATTCTGCGATGCTCATTGCAACAACACGTTGCCAAAATACAGCACCTTTAGCGGTACAGACGGCGATTGCGGATGTAATCAACCACGAGCACTTTCCCCAACTGGTCGAGGTTGCTAAAGAAGGCTCTCCCGCGGTTGGCGCGCGTAAGCTCCTCGACAAATTCGATCAAGTACTGGTCGCGTGCTATCATAAACGTGCTGATCGTGATTCCATCTCGACGGCATGCAACGGCTTCATCGAGTGTTTTGTTGACGATGCGCCGATCGAGTCCGAATGGATTTTTGTAGAGCCGGCCGTTGTCATCGAAAATTGCTGAGGGTTTGCCGTCGGTGACCAAGAATATTTGCTTGTTTGCGCTCCGCGAGCGGCGTAAGAGCTGCCGACTCAGTCGCAGGGTGAAAGGGTCCGACGCTGATGTAGGGGATCATGGTCTGCGGTATGCGTCGCGCTTCGTCGCCGAAGACGATAACCTCCAGTTGGTCGGTCGGGTACTTGGTTGTGATCAGTTCAGTTAATGCCAGTGCAACTTGTTTTGCCGGTGTGATGCGATCTTCTCCGTAGAGCACCATCGAATGCGAGATGTCTATTGCCAGAACAGTGGCGCATCCGGTCGCATGCTCGGTTTCATGGATGCTGATGTCCTCCTCATGCAAGGGAAACTGCTCCAGCGTACTGTCTCGCTTGAGAACGTTATGGAACGTCTCGGTAAGATCAATCAACGTCGTTGCATCACCGAACGTATAGGGTCGCGTCTCGGGCAGTGGTTCGTGTCCATCGCCGCTATGCGGCACATCGTGGCTGCCCAGCTCACCTTTTTTGAGTGTGCGGAAGATTTCATTGAGCGCATCGGTTCGGATGAGGCGTTCGGTTTTTCGGGTGGGACGGCGTGTACCCTCGCGTTCCTCGATAAGTCCCTCGGCAAGCAGGAGCTGGATGTATTCATCCATGCTCATCTGCCCGAGCACGCCGTAGCGTTCGTCGAGCAGCTCGATGATCCGGAGCGCGTCGTCAACATCCATATCCACTTTGAGGAGCACCACGCGGAACAGCTCCAGCAAGCGAGCAACTGCATCCTCGGCTGTGGTGGCATCGTCATGCCAGGCTGTGTAGCGAACACGAAACATCAGAGCATGTACTTGCTAACGTCAACATTTTGCGTGATCGTTTCGAGTCGGGAGCGAACATACGATGCATCCACAACAATGTGCTGCTGGGCGGTGGCATCGGGCGCATCAAAGAGCACTCCGTCGAGCAACGTCGTCAAGATGGTATGGAGTCGCCGAGCACCAATATTGGCAACTGTTTCGTTGACACGTGCCGCGATGGCTGCAATTTCCGCGATTGCATCATCGGTAAACGTTAGCTCAATGCCTTCGGTTGCAAGCAATGCTTGGTACTGCTTGATAAGTGCATTTTCTGGCAGTGTCAGAATCTGCACAAAATCGTTTTCCGACAGCGAATGGAGCTCAACACGGATCGGGAATCGCCCTTGTAGCTCAGGGATGAGATCGGACGGCTTGCTCACGTGAAATGCACCCGAGGCGATGAACAGGACGTGATCGGTGCGCAGCGGTCCGTACTTAGTGTTGACCGTCGAACCTTCGACAATCGGCAGCAGATCACGCTGCACGCCCTCCCGCGAAACATCGGGTCCGCTCGACTGTCCACGCGAGGCGATCTTGTCAATTTCGTCAATGAACACAATACCCATCGTTTCAGCGCGCGTGATCGCTTCGCGAACAACGGCATCCATGTCAATGAGCTTTTCGGCTTCTTCTTCCTCAAACAGTGCGCGGGCTTGCGCGACGGTTACTTTGCGCCGCTTGGTGGTTTTGGGCATAAAGCGCCCGAGCATGTCCTGGATGTTGATGCCCAGGTCATCAAGCCCGATGGGACCCATCACCTGGACCGCCGGCATTTGTGGAGCACTCACCTCGATTTCGATAAGGTGATCGTCAAGCTCACCCGTGCTGAGCCGGTATCGCATCTGCGCACGGCGTTCGCTATAGCGCTCCATCTCTGCCGACGATCCCAATTCAAAGGAAACACCGCTTGCCGGTGGTGGGACCAAAATGTTGAGCAGCCGTTCTTCCGCAGCGGCAGCAGCCTCGCGACGCTTCTCAGCAGTTTTCTCCTGGCGAACTAGCGCTACAGCCGTTTCGGCTAAATCGCGAATCATACTTTCAACGTCACGACCGACATAGCCGACCTCGGTGAATTTGGTTGCCTCGACTTTGACGAACGGTGCACCGGCTAAACGCGCCAGCCGACGTGCCAGTTCGGTTTTCCCGACACCAGTCGGACCGATCAAGATGATGTTGTTCGGCATGATCTCGTCACGCAAACTGCCCTCGACGTTCTGCCGGCGCCAGCGATTCCGCAGGGCGATAGCGAGCGCACGCTTGGCGTGATGCTGACCGATGACGTACTTGTCCAGTTCGGCTACAATCTGCCGCGGAGTGAGTACCGATGAGTGTGGCGCTGTCATCAAAGCTCTTCGATGGTGAAATGATCGTTGGTAAAGACGCAGATTTCCGACGCGATCCGAAGCGATTCTTCAACGACGCGACGTGCCTCCAGCGATGTATGACGAATAAGTGCGCGTGCTGCTGCTAGGGCAAAATTTCCTCCCGAGCCAATGGCGACAACATTATCATCGGGCACAATGACGTCACCATTGCCGCTGATAAGAACCAATTCCGATGCTGTCGCAGCAACCAGCATCGCCTCCAGCCGCCGAAGGTAGCGATCGGTACGCCACGCTTTCGCTAGCTCGACGGCACTGCGCGCTAAATTCCCGCGGTGTGCATTGAGCTGCTCTTCGAACCGTTCCAGGAGTGTGAATGCATCAGCGGTTGCACCGGCAAACCCTGCCAAAACAGTATCGTTATAGAGCCGGCGCACCTTCCGTGCTGTGCGTTTGAGAACCGTTGTATCGAGCGAGACTTGGCCATCGCTACCGATACACGCTTTGCCATCGCGAACAACCGCGACGACTGTCGTTCCATACGGAACCGAAAACCGATGTTTCACCGATTCCACCGTCGAAAAAGTACAACAAACAACGGAAGCGAAAGTGCCGTCAATCCTGCAAGCACACATGCGGCGTAGATTTCCGCACGCAACCACGACTCGACTGCCCGCCACAGGAACGACAGCGTGAATATGCCGACCGCCGTTGTCAGCGCAGGCTTACTCCAGAGTACACGTTTGCGCCAGAGAACGCTCAGCACTGCGACTAGTGCGCCACCCCCTACCCCACCCAATAACGACATCGGCGAATGGCGCGGACCGATATAGTATGCCAACACACCAACCGCGGCAAGAGTGCCTGCATAGCCCAGCAACACGCGATGCAGAACTGTTGGGTTCATGGCTGTGTGGCGACAATCTGTCCATCGCGCAGCGTGATGACTCGATCTGCATGGCTTGCAACCTCATGGCTATGGGTCGCCACAAGCACCGTCAGGTCATAGTCGGCACGGAGCGCAGCAAGAAGCTGCAGCATCTGCACCGTATTGGCTGAATCGAGATTGCCCGTGGGTTCATCCGCCAGTAGAATTGCCGGGCGAATGACTAATGCTCGCGCCAGCGCAACACGCTGCTGTTCACCACCGGACAGTTCGGTTGGTGCGTGCGCTATGCGATGACCAAGCCCAACAGCATCGAGCATTGCACGCGCTGCATTCTCGGCTGCATGCCGGCGTTCACCGCGCAGCAACAAGGGCAGCATGACGTTCTCCAGTGCGGTAAACTCGGGCAAGAGATGGTGGAATTGAAACACAAAACCAATCCCATACGAACGTAGCCAGACCCGTCCGGCTTCATCGAGCGATGATAACTGCTTTATCTGTCCGTTGATCGAGTAAAAAACCTCGCCTCGGTCGGGCGTATCCAATCCGCCCAGGATATGCAGAAGCGTACTTTTGCCCGCTCCCGATGGACCGACAAGTGCAATGTACTCGCCACGCTCGATGCGCAATGAGATACCACGCAGAACGACAGTGTCGTTGGTTGAGCGAAGCGAGTATGCCTTGTGGAGGTTCTCTGCCGATAGAATCGTCAATGCTGCACGTGTAATGTTGCTGGCAAAATTACCGCATCGTGATGAGCGATGAACGCGACGTCATTGCTTGGACATTGTGCCGAGGTGCTCGGGCAGATCATCCGGTCTCGCTCAACACCTGCCGACGCATTAGTTAGCTCGTACACACGACAGCGAAAGTATCTGGGTGCAAAAGAGCGTCGGGCGCTTTCGGAAATCTCTTTTGCAACGTTGCGCACTCTCAACACTGCCGAACACATCCTCGGCATGCTGGTGGAGCAGTACCGGTTGCCGATGCCACCAAAGCCAATCGCTGCACTCATGGGAGCAAGTGCAGCGGTTGCACCGCACTGGGCAGACTTTGACGCTGAGGCACTGTTGAATGCGGCAAGCGGCAATCGAATTGATCCAGCGGAGGCGCTCTCGCTGCTCTACCACCAGACAACGACCGCAACTCTCCCCCAGACGTGGCAGTATCAGCTCCTGGACATGCTGAGCCAGATTGACGCTACCGAAAACCATCCCGACTCGGTTGCATGGAAAGCGTGCCTGCCCGTGTGGATAGTCGAGCATTTAGCCGAGCACGGCATATCATACGCCGAGATTGTCCAGCTTGGGCGAGCCTTGATTTATCCGGCACCCGTTGTGCTTCGCGCTGCCTCGCCAGCGATAGATCGAGATGCACTTCTGGATGCTCTCCGGCGTGAGGACATCCCCGCGCGTCCAACGCTCTATTCACCCGACGGGATCGTGCTGGAGCAGCGCGTTCAGCTTCTTGACCACAAACTCTATCGCAACGGATTCATCGAGATTCAGGATGAAGGGAGTCAGATTGTTGGCTATGCACTGGACCCTGAGCCGCACTGGCGTATTCTCGATGCCTGCGCCGGAGCTGGCGGGAAAACACTCCACCTTGCCCGAATCCAGAACGACAGCGGACATATCATTGCCTCCGATACCGATCCTGCTCGCTTGCGGAATCTTCGGCGCCGGCTGAGCCGGCATCGTTTCCGATCAATCCAGATCGAAATGCTGGCTCGTGTACCTACTGCGACACAGCGCGCCCTGCAGGATACGTTCGATGCAGTCTTAGTGGACGCACCCTGCAGCGGGACGGGTACACTCCGCCGTGCACCCGAAATCAAATGGCGCATTCAACCGTGGCAGCTTGAACGCATCATCGCAAAACAAGAGCTGATACTTCGCACCTACGCGCCGTATGTGCGTTCGGGTGGTGTGCTCCTTTATGCAACGTGTTCACTCTTGCCAGGTGAAAATGAAAAGGTGATCGAGCGATTTCTCGACCAACATCCCGACTTTGAGCCCGACGAGATTGCACCCTCTCTTTCGCGGTGGGGAATTCATCTCTCGCTATCGGAGGCACAATGGTCCGTGCAGCTCTTGCCGCACCGTCACAACACCGATGGCTTTTTCATCGCACGCTTACGACGACGGTAGCCCACTCAACGCCGCCACCAGCAGAACACCACCGGCAACGAGTGCGCTCCGCAGCACGAACGCAACACCACTGCCGATAGCAACGATGCTCCACCGCTCCGTGGCAAGCAGGACCCGCATCATCACCAATGCATAGAGCAGACTACTCAACTCAAGTTTTGAAGCAATTGTGAACAACCGAATATCAGCGCTCACCGGATCCAACAATGCACCCAATGATGGAACCACACGCGCAGAACCCACCAGTAGCTGCACGCAAACGCTCAAGACTCCAACAAGGCTACTCACCGGCAATGGCAATACTGCTGCCGTTGCCAGAGCACCGACCGATACCGGCTGCCGAATAACCAGCCGCACCACAACCAGACCAACCAGACCCCACAACAGCAGTGAACCCACCGTCCCAATAAACAGCGATGAGCTAAACACACCCAGTGCAGAAAATGTCGGTGCTGCCGGCGGTTGATACCCCATGCGTTCAGCAACGAGTGCATTGAGCGCGGCGTACTGCTCACGAAGCGCCATGCTCGACCAGCCGATCCAGCTTGCCGCTGTGTCCAGCAGTGCTGCTGCAAGCGCCGCGGCAAAGACCAATTGCACCCGAACTGTTGGCGTACAGTGCTGCAACGGAATGTACTGCCCACGCAATGCAGCGCGCACCCACTCTGTCCAACGACTACACTCCACCATTGCCATGATCGGGTGGTGCCATAAACTGGTCGCGGTCATAGGACCGACCCCGCAGAAGCAGATTGTAGCTGCGGCATTCAAACAGAAAACGCTCTGCAAGCACGCGCGAAAACGGCGATTGTTCATCACGCATGCGCTCAGGATGCCATTGGACTGCGATCAAAAAACCGCGCTCGTCGGGTGTGCTCGATTCAACCGCTTCGATAATGCCATCGGGCGATGTTGCTGCCAGACGAAGTCCCGACCCAAGCCGCTCGATTGCCTGGTGATGCGCGCTGTTGACTGTGCCTTCCCAGCAGCGCAGCAATTTTCCAAGTGTGGTTCCCGCTTCAACCGTGATCGAATGCTCGCTATCGCGATCGCCACACTTAGTGTGCTGAATCGTTGTGCTCCGCTCGGTCGGCACATCCACAATCAAACTACCACCGAATGCGACGTTGATCAGCTGCGCGCCTCGGCAGATGCCAAGCACGGGCATTTGGTATTGCTGCGCCAGGCGTAAAAGTTCAAACTCAAAGTCGTCGCGCTGGCTGTCAACGGAACCGCAAAGAGACCGCCGATCGCCTGCTCCGTAGTACGTAGGGTCAATGTCGCTTCCACCGGTAAAGACAATTCCAGCGCAGTCCTGCAGCTCCTGGCGTGCACGGTCAATGTTGTAGCCGTCGCACGCAAGGTCCACAATCTCGACGCTGTGATCATACCGCCGAAGCCATTGGGCGTAGTAGGCGTACTTATCACCTCCGCTACCTTTCGAGAGCGCAATTTTCATGGCAAACGGGTCGGGAGAAGGTTGAACACTATGTTTTCGAGCAATCGCCAGTCCGCAGGTGGAAAATCCAGCGACATTTGAGCAACCGCAACGACGCACCCCGCGCGCTCGAATTGTTCTGCATACGGACGTAGCTTGACAGCGTCTTTTTCTGTGACGGCGATCAGTCGTGTGGATCGAGCAGCAGCCAGAATGCTCTCGACATCACTGGAGCGGTACCAGTGGTGATCGCGCCAGTGAAGCATATGCTGCACCGACAGCCCTGCCTCCTCCTGGAGAAGCTGCCGAAACCCTTCCG
>JBBIUD010000016.1:0-13567 GCA_037440485.1 Chlorobiota bacterium | reverse complement strand
ATCCTTTGTCACTGGTCATTTGCCGGACTGCCCGAGCCGGTGTGTACTCGATATCGAACGCTGTTATACTGGCATCACGTATCGTGTACGAGCGCGTTCCATCAGGGTTAGGCGTCGCTTCTCGCATGTTGATAGCAAAGGTTTGCCCGCCTTCGATATCACGTAAGAACAGCTGCGCACCATCTGGGAACGAGCGCGGATCCCATGTAACGACGATTGGATAGTTGAGCGCGCCACCGGCAGAGAACCGAACACGATAGACGATCGTAGTATCTTCGAAGACATTTCGGATATCTCGCGAGGAGAAAATGCCCGTGTAATCGCCCAAACCATTATCTTGGGAACCATCGGTTGCATTGATGGGGAAGAATCGAGCAAAGAACTGCGCATCATTCGGCGGCGTATCGTAGGCGAACTCACCAAAGAGCGAATCGGCATTGATGGTGGCACGCAAGCCCGTACCGAAGAGCAGCCGTGCTTGTTGCGGCGTCGGTGCTGAATTGCGAATCTTGATTTCAATGCCACGCTGTGCCCAGGCAGTTGATACTCCGTTGTACGTTTCATCCGGAACGCGTATGTAGAGGAACGTTACTTTCAACCGCACTGGCGAGATTTCGACATCCTGGGAACGGAAAGTGATAAAGCCTTCGTATTTGCCAGCGAATTCATTCGGGTCCTGGATGTTCGGATCATCGAAGCCAACAGCGTTTGGATCGCAGATAATGTCAAGATTCAGCAGTGGATCGCCATTGGGGGGTATGTTCGCATTGACGGCGTCGGGGTAACCGATACCACCCGGTCCAAGGATACCACGATCAATATAACCGATCGTTGCGCGACGAACTACGCCAGTCGGGTTGAGTTGTTTGAACTGACCTCCACCCGCTGCAACCCCCTGGAACAGTAACCACGGTTGATCGGATTCAATAATGACATTTTTTGCACGGACACCATCTGGCTTGAGGCGCACATTGATCCGAACCCGAGCTTGTGCCTGCCCTTGCAGGACTGGATCGAGATAGACAACTCGGCTAATGGCAAAGAGTGAGTCACCGTTGTTGACATTGACGACAGCGATCTCGTTAGGATCGAGTCCGGTTGGCTGGGGCAAAAATTCGAAGCGTCCCGGAGAATAAATATGTGCGTAGATCATCCCAAGGTCAATATCGTTGACGACAGCAGCCTCAAATCCTGTCCGTTGGTAGCGAATGCCCGCAAGGTAGCGATCCATATTCGCCAGACCTGGAACCGGATAGTTCACATCGCCGGGGAAGGGCGATTCATGGATAACGTCAAGCGTATTGTAGTAGATCGAATCGGGAGGAATTGCTAGCGGGGATACGTCGCTTTCGAGCAATCCTGGGCGCCCCTTAACCTCGAGCTTTACGTAACACAGCGGTTTGAAGTCAAAGGCATTGCAATCTTGGAATGATGGATCCCCGGTCAGTGGCAGCGGTGTGCTCGACTGCATCACAATATTGACCCGGCGACCACGCAGACGGTTATTGGTGACAGGAATGAAGCTGTAGTATGTCTGGTACAGCGTATCGCGTGCATCATCCCAGGTGATTTGCCAACCATCGGCAAGGGTTGGCTCATCGAATCCATCAATTCGGACATTCGGATGAGTACCGCTATAGACTGGACCGCGTGTGAGCACACCGACAGCACGGAAAGCTGAACTATCGTACTGGAATTTGAAGCGAATGCTGTAGATTGGACGCGCCTGGTACCCACCAGCGGTCACCCAGCAGTTCTTGATGAAGACCGGCACAAGGATGTACCGTGGCTGATTACCAATAGCTGCCGGGACCCACAAGCGCCCATCTGGGTAGTAGGAAGAGTTATATCCACCTTCCCGTCCAGTCAGGCTCAGTTTTGGAACCTCCGGACGAATCGGTTGTGCTTGCAATGCCATTGCAAACAACAACGTAGCAACGACGGTTACCAGACTGGGCAGCAGACGGCGCCCAAAGCCATAACCACGATCCATGACCACTCCTGTTGATTGTTGAGGAAATACCATTGCCGTTTCTATCTCACAAGAATTGTTCGCACTACTTTGCCATTTCGTAGGTAGAGAGCAACAGCACTCCACCAATGGACTGCACTGATCACGATGGGATCGCTCAGCGCCGTACACTGCTGTAACTGGCGCCCAATCGGATCCCACTGAACAAATGCAGCAACTTGTTCGGTCGGACCACACAGTTTCCACTCTTGAACAGCAGCATCGTAGGACCATGTGAACGCCTCGCTATCCTGACCGATGCCAATAGCAGACGGTTCGCTAGATCTGACTATAAGGCTATCGCCTTCCACCTTCCCGATACAGGAGCACGCGACCGGCTCGACGGTAACACTGACATGCGCTCTTGCAGTACTGCCGATAGCCCACCGAACCGTGGCTTCCAGCGCAACTGTACGTGCTGCAACCGGTGAGGGGCTTTCGATCAGGACCGTAGCATGTGTCGGCGATTGTTCACTTAGCACAAGCTGCAAGGAATCCGCCTCGACCAATCGCACCTGACGGATTTCCAGCGCATTATCTGTTGCCACGGTCATCCGCCATTGCCGAAGGCGTACACCGTCGGGGATGGATACCTCCAGCGGAAGAATACCGTCTTCGTTCGGGGATAGTCGAATGCTATCGAGTGAAAACTGTGCTTTCAAAGAGCTATTTGGTGCTGGCTGCTCGATAGCTGTCACTAAAGCAGGGTATCGAGCACCATAATTGATTTTCGCTTCTTGATTTTTTTCCGGTTCGTATGCAATCAGGATACTAGTGGTATCAGCGCAGTCACCACGGTAGCGAAAGAGCAGACCACACAACGGTCCTTGTCCGCGAAACGGTCGCGTGACGTTGAATGCATACACGCGGATCGTTGCCGAGTCAATCCGACCACTGCCGCTATATTCGGCGCCTTCAGCAAGGGTGCCGATAAACAGCGGTGACACAAACTCCAACTTGCCTGGATTGTAGGCAACGGCAAATTCAAAGAGCAACAGACTATCGCTACTGTAGAGCGGAGTGCTCAGCGTGATTGTGACGACAACGTCTCGGTTACCGCATACATTCGGATTTCCGAGTGTGCTCAACTGAACATCTACTGTTCGCTGAGCAGTCGCCTGTACGGTAGCGAATACCACCATGCACGCAACCCAGCTGTCGCTGAGTTGTTTACCGCTCCAAAACGACTTTAGCAACCACATGACCAACGCCGCTACCTTCGAGGCGGCAGAAATAGGTGCCGGAGGGCAATCGTGCACCGCTATCATCGGTACCGTTCCAGCTCATCGGCATCGTACCTTTATCCATCATACCGCTGGCAAGGGTTGCAACGCGCTCGCCCTGTGCGTTATACACACAGACCGTATAAGCACCACGCTCAGGGATCGTCACAGCAAGTGTAGTGCTCGCCGTAAACGGATTCGGTGTCGCAGTAATGGTTAGTTCTTGCGGTTCGTATGTCATCAAGCGAACAAGCTTATCTGCCTGGCGTTCACCGTTAAACTCAACGTCACGCAAGACAAGGGATTCAACTGTGTTGGGAACAGTAATCCACGCAACCGGCTCATTGGCGCTGGCATTGACCGATCCAGCGATAGCAACGCGACCACCATGGGCGATCGCAAGGGTATTCTCCTTGATCGCAAGGTCAACATGTTGGACTGGTACTCCGGCATCGAATACAATGCTGAGTGGGCCAGGATTATCGCCATCGAGGTACAGTGGAATGCGAATGACGTTGCCGACAGCAACGGCTTCGCTCGTCCGCAACTCAAAGCTGCGTGCTCGTTCGTATGCAAGCTTTCCAGCCGGTACGACCGAATCAATCAACCATGGCAACTCAGGAACACGCCCACCGAGGTAATGCATGATGAGCGCTGCATCGTATGCGTTGACGTAAAAATAAATCGAGCGAATATCCAGTGAGTTGTCGGCGGGCAGATCATCAGTATAGGCCAGTGAGCGGGTTCGTATCTCACGGCGGTAGCGCGGTGTATCGGCTGTGTTGTTATAGTTGCGGGTGGAGTAGTAGTACCGCCCGTTGTGGTCAACATCACCTTTGAACGCAGGACGTCGGTAGAGGCTATCGAGCGGAATACCGGTTGCCACTGCCCGAAGAATTGTTAGGGCATCGTTGGCTGTCACAAAGATATTCTGCGGACGTCCAGCATGGCGAGCACCTGGAGCCTGTGAGAAATCTGCATCGCCGTCACCCCATACATCAAGGCGCACTCGTGGGATCGCTTCGAAAACGATCGTCGTATCCGTTGCACCAGAGGGTGGCCAGAGGTTTGTCAGTCGCATCGAGGTCCGTGCAATGTCAACGTTTCCGCCGAATTCCAAACCATTGATCCAGTCGCCCTGTGGCGAACTACCCTTCAGCCCCACAGAGGCATCGCGTGTGACGACTGTCTGCTGTGTGGTATTTGGATTTCCGCCAATGGGACCGTAGGCGAATTCAATATCACCCTGGAAGTTTCCAACGATCTGTGTTTGGCGATAGAGGAATACTTGAAAATTCCCAACCGAGGATGGAATATTTTCGTTATTGATTTTGAGATTTCGCCATTCGATGCAGAAGGCATCACGCCCGCCTATACTAACTTGTCGAGTCAGTACTTGCGAGGGCATGTATTGCGGCTCCATGGGCGGACCGACACGCATGTAGTGATCTCCCCAAAACGGTGCAACCACATTGCGTGGGAATTGCTGCCCATCAAAAAGTCGCGTCGCAATATGCATTCCAACCAACCCGAGCGGTACGCTCGGTTGATCAATGAACATGATGAATCCATTGACGTTCACCGCAACGTAGGTGTAGAGCGTTCCATTAAACTCAAATGGGAAGGGAAGCTGGACAACGACAAACCCATCATCAGGATCGGTATTGGGCGTTGTCACAAAATCATTTGCCGTGTACACAGTAGTCCCTGCCCCAGTCGGAAGCATTGCGTAGGGACGATTTCCTTTCTTCATTGGGGGCATAAACTCGACGTACACCTGTGCCACCAATGAGACGGCAGACAGTGCTGCCATCACCAATCCAGCAAGAAGCATTTTTCCTTTCATGACACAACCATCTGTTGTTTTTGAAACCTCTTTAGTTGCTTAGTTGTGATCGGCTGTTCCGGCTGGGGAGGTATAGAGGGCGATCTATACCTCCCCTTCGGACACAACCATGTTTTTACCGGACAACGTTGACACGTTGGACGCTGGTCGTTCCGGCTGCTGTGAGTTTGAGCACATAGCTGCCGGAGTTGAGCGTGCTACTATCCCAAGTCAGGGTGTGGATACCTGGGCTGACAACACCGTCAGCAAGTACCGCAACAACATGACCAAGGTTATCTACCACTTCCAGTCGGGCTGTCGTTACACCAGGTACTGCAAAGCGCACTGTGGCAACGCTACCATCAACTGGGTTAGGCGAAACTGGATAGAGCGTGACCTGCTCGCCTGCCATCGGTTCGTCGTCCACAGGCGATGCCTGATCCCAGAGGATCACAAACGTTTGGTCAGCATCGCTCTTGATCGTTAGGGTCACTTCATCGCCATTGACCGTGACGTCATAATTGCCTGGCGACTCAGTGGTAAAGGCACCCGTGGACATATTGACGCGGTAGAGATTACCACCGGTCCCATTCTGCAGGTAGTACGTACCGCCGCACGGATTCTTCTGCGCATCGGTACGCGAAGGCACTTGCGACTTGTTCCACTTGATTTGTACCGGCAGGTAATTCGCTGTATTGTTGTTGACCCCACCCGACTGGAAGCGACCCTTGTAAGCTTCAATTGCTGCGCTTCCTTGGGTACAGGTCGGGAAGATATTGACCAGCGTTCCATACCGATTCGGGATTGTCCAGCGAGCATCGAACACATCTACTGGTGGGATTGGAGCAAGTTCGTATTCGCAATAGTTCGAATCGAGCTTGCCAATACCACCGCGCGTTGTGTTATCACCCGTCGTGGCGTTCGGTGCTGAACCCCACGTCAGCGTTTCGAATGCACCTTGAGCATTGCTGATCACCATATCCACGGTAAAGGTGGTCGGTTCAGAAACCGCGATTCGGTAGCGCAGTGTATCGGGGCGTCCGTTGTGCTTATCAGTGACAACGAGCACGACCTCAATGCTGGTTTGGTACGGATTGACAACCAGTGGATTGGCAATCACCCGAACCGGTATTGGATTTCCATTGGGGCGATAACCTGGTATTTGGTTTGGTTGCACCGTTACACCCGACGGCTGGATGACACGGATCGTCAGTAATTCATCGCGTACGATGTCAATATCGCTGACGTACACCGTATCCTCAAACGACTTTCCACTCTCGACGCAGCGGATGCGCGGAGCACCCGTGATATTCGGATCATGGTTCCGTGCAATAATCCGCAGCGGAAGTGTTTTCACATGGGTCAGACCACCTTCATCGGTAACCAGAACGGTGACTTGCACGGTTGTATCATCGAAATTGGTATCCTTAACTCGTGGAGTACCGAAGAGCAAACCGCTTGCCTCATTGATCTTCAGCCAATCCGGTGTGCTCGCATTTGTAATATCCCAAACTCCTGCTTCTGGATAGCAGTTGTCTTTGGCGATACCGGTTGACTTACGTGGGTCGTTGCCATAGATAAGCTCGAAACGATGCGTCTGCCCGAAGTTCGGATCATAAACCACAATCCGCTTGTTCAGATCGAGCAAGGCAACGTTATAGTCCTCGTCCTCAATCGCGTCGGGCAGAGAGTTGGTCATGATCGTCGGGGCGATATTGACGATGATGCGCCGCGTCAGGTAGGAGATACCACCATGCCCATCGTTAGCGGCTATCGTCATGACTGTATCGGTATTGTAGGCGCTGTTGTACTGCGGATCAGGTTTCAGCAAGCTGAATGCTGTCTGAGCATCAATCCGCACATTAAGCTGACCTTTCGTTGTAAAGTCAACCGCAAGCGGATCGGCTTGTGCATCGTTGTCATACTTGCGGAAGTACTGATTACCCAACCAAACAGGGCGAATCTGACTTACGTTATCGAAAGCCGTATCACTACCACCTTGATTGCGGGAGCGGAACGCATAGGAGGTACGTCCGTAGGGGAACGTCCAACCTTGTGCAGCCGCAGCGGCATCTTCCTGCTCATCATCAGTAGTAAAGTCCACCTTGAAGCGCAACGAGTCGGTCAAATTCGCATACAGCGTATTCGGATCAGGTCCTGGGCATGCTGCAGCCACATCTGTGAAGACCGGCAGACTGTCGGTAACGAAGACACGGAATTGATAAACCGTATCAGCATTCCATCCATAGTTGACCGTATCCTGCTGCAGGTACCGTGCGTTCGTGACATCGTAGGATTGATTTGCGAAGTAGGGTGGGTAGAGATAGATGTACCGTGCGATAATGCTATCAGCATACCCAGCAGCCTTGAGCGAATCCACCGTGCGGTAATTCGGAGGATAGTTCCATGCACGCACAGTCACAACCTCTCCGCCAGGCACGATGTACGGATTGCTCGGGCGTCCTTTTAGGACTACGTGCCCATATGCTTGCCAGTATCCGTTCGGTTCATCTTGGCTCGCGGGAATTGTATCGGCTTGGAGCCAACGAGCAAGACCACTATTGGGATCAACCTGCCACTGATAGGTAAGCTGCGTGTACTTATCTGGCTCGATGATCGCACGCGGATCGAAGAATTTGTTCGTATCCTTGGCGGTGATAGCAAAGATTGTATCGCGGCACGGAATCGTGAAGGCTTGATCACGCGAGTAATCCACGTCTTCCGATACCCAGATACGATCCCAGAATTGCGGTGGTGTCAAGATTGGGTTACCCAGATTATCGGTTACAATCTGGCAGTTGTTGTCGCGCAGCGGTGGGCGATGGGTCAGCACTTTGTGACCAGTCCACACCGGCGGCGGTGTTGAGGTCCCAACGCGGAAGATGAGCGCACCATTGAAGGCGTCGTTATTGGAACCAACCTCACGCCACAACGCCGACCGCGAGACGATAGCAATCTCGTCACCTTCTTTTGCAGGAATCGCCAAGTAGCGCTCGCCGGCAAAGTACGTTTCCAGTCCCTGGTTCGATGCTGGCAGCGATGGGCGGTTCGACAGGCGGAACCCTGCGCCACCAAGTTGATTGCCTTGCGCCGACGCCATGTACTTACGTCCTTGCAACGCACCAGCATCTTCATTGAACGCATTGCGCTTGATCGCTGCAAGGATTGAGGTAAGGTCCCCACCAAAGTTAGCAAGCCCTTCTGCGTTGCGACGGGCTGCATATCCTCCGAGCACTTGTCCGCCAAAGCTTGAGTCAGGTACAATCTCGACACGTGCGCGGAAGATCTCGTTGCTCGGATCAATTTGCTTGAGATTAACACGGATGTAGTCACCCGTCGTCGTGTTGATCACAAAGAACACTGTTTCGTTGATCGAACGGCTATCGAGGTTACTAAACACCGGGTCCGATGAGGAATAATCTGCGCGTGCTTCCAAGAAGAGCGGGTATCCAATCGGGTGGTCTCCAACAAATTCTGTTTGGAGAGCGGCGATGTTCGGATCACGCTCAGCTACGAATGGATCACGCGTATAACGCTTGACAAACTTGTTGTGCGACGGGCGGAGCGGATCATTGAACCGTTGCAGTCGCGTGGGGATGCCAACAGCGAAGTCTTCAATAGGCGCCATGCGACGTTTCGAGTAATCCGCTGTCTTGATATCCACACCCTTGTCGAAGATATCATAGATGCGACCTTGTTGCAGGAGCTTTTCCGGAATCGAGTTCGCCGCTGGTGTATTAGCATTGGCACCATTCAAGGCTGGAATAGGCACGTACGTATAGCGACCGATGCTTTCAAACGGACCTTGATCTTTACCCGTACCGTTACGGACATAGCGCAACTGCTGCGTGCCGTCGCCAGCGACGAAGAAGGTTTCTTGATTGACCGAATCAATCGGATCACCATTGACGTCGTATTTATAAACCTTCGTTATCACGTTCGCTTCGGTATGACCCCAGTAGTTACCGCGGAGTGTATCAACGCCCCCGTAGCCAATACCCGTTGTTCCGGCGAGCAATCCTTTGGTATTCGGTGCATCAGGCAGACGGATAAGGAAGCGTGCCGTGTTATCGTAGATCGAATTGGCAGCGACGCTGTAGCTTGTTGATGGCACTGGACCAATCACTTCGCCGTAGATGATCGCTCCAGCCAAGTCGCTGGATGCAACGTTATAGGTTTGGTTGGAAAGGACGACGTATGGACCGGTGATAACGTTCTGATCTTGTCCGACTGCCGACGTCGCTGTATTATTCGCGATGAAGCAGCGTGACATGACCAATTTCAGATCGTAGTTATCCGAGTAGATCGCAGCGCCGCTATAGGCTTGCTGATTCTGGAAGCGGACGCGATTGAAGAAGACAGAGTCGACCCGACCTGCCCGCGCTGGTACGATCTGGTCCAGGATATAGATCGCACCGCCCAAACCCGTACCATTTTCTTGCAATGCGACACCACCGATGGGAGCATCTGGTCCACTGGTTGCACCAGTACCTGGGTGGGTAATGGTGATATTACCCTGTTGGGTCCAGCCACTGCCCATACGATTTGGATTTGGATTAGCACGATTGTCCAGGAATCGCGTCAGCATCCGCACGTGCGGTGGGATCGTCTCATTGGGATCGAATGTGAAGGGAGGATCATACGACATGTATCCCGTGATGAAGGCTGGGTTCGAGCCGTAGTTGACCTGGTCGAGATCAGTCACGAACACCCGTTGGAAGATACCTCCAACCGGCGTGCCGGCACTCGATGGCTTCGGATTTATCAACGCAATCGCGCCACCATTACCCCACTGAGCAACGTTTCCACGGAACTCGCAGGCTTTGGTGGTTTGCAATTCACCGTTGAGGACATACAGCGCACCACCACCGCGAACATTCGCACGATTTGCACTATCAACATTCACACCAACGCGGTTATTATCATAGATGCAACGCACATTCCGAATGTAATTGTATTCGGGCTGTGTCATCGTGCTGCGGAAATGTGCGGCGACGGCGCCACCAGAATACCCTGCCTCGTTGCTCGAGAACTCAACCATATGAGCACTGGTGTAGCCAATCAGCGTTCCACTGATGACTCCACCGGCACCATAGACCATGTAGTTCCGGCGCGTAAAGAGGGCACCACCGTCGTAGGTGGCAGTGTTATTCTGGAACTTGATATTGTAACCGAGATTGCGTACCTGAATATTCTGCGCATCCGAGCCACCGATATGCGGCGATGGCTGCGGGTCGTAGGTTACGTTCTCTCCAACATAGATAGCACCACCACGCGCAGACCGGTTGCTGATCATGTGCATTGGAACAGGAACCTGGGTTCCACCGCGCAGCACCAGTCGTCCAGCGGTCGAGGACATGTAAATAGCCCCACCCTGACTGACAGCTGCGGCATTATAATCGGTGACAAACGGCGTTTCGGTCATGTTCGAACGATAGCGACCAGTCGTCACGACACTGGTATAGCCTGTCACATAGAGTGCGCCACCACGCGCACCATTGGTGCCAGTGACTTGTTGATTGTTTGTTACCTTGTTGCCATCGAAGATCACGTAGTCGTAGCCTTGGAAATCATTGACTCCAAGCCCAACATGAATACCCCACCGTCCAGAGATGTACACAGCTCCACCGAACGCATCGTTTTTGTACGCTTTGTTCGGATTCGTTTCGACCGGAGCCGGATTTTGGTCATCATCCCGAACGATGATAAAGGTACCGTTCTGTGTCACCACCGTATCAGTGCGGACACGTGCATTGATCACGCGATTTTGAGCAAAGGTTAGCTGGCGAATGCGCCCAAGGTAAATCGCCAGGCGTCCGTCATCGAGCGACTGACGATAGGTATCTTCCAACTCGTTGATCGTGCCATCGTAAAGATTGTCATGAGCACGGACGTAGTTGGTACTGTTGGCAGCATTATCCCGTCGCGGCGGTGGCAGCAGCGTCGAGGTATTCGCTGCGTTATGCTCAAACAGATATTGATTGACGATATGACTCGGACGCGGCGGCGTCATCGCTGCACCGACATCTGCCGGTAGATACGACGCAGGCAGACTGTTGTACTGCGTTGCCCCGGTCCCTGTCGTAATCGAAGGATAGAAGACGTTGTTCGCATCAAGTGGTGCTTGGAGAAACTGCACTGCACCGCCGTGGTAGCGAGCCGTGTTCCGCGTGAAGTTACAGTTGACAAGCCAGGTCCGCGACGACAGAATTGACAGTGCACCACCTGACCCTTGCGTCATACCGACCAGTTGACCATTGATCGAGCCAGGGTTATCGGCATTACCTGCAGCAGCTTGCTGATAGATGTTGACGCGGTCAACGGTGGTATCCTTACGGAAGTTGTCAAAATCACAGTCGCGGAAGAATGCAGCCCGCGCGCCAGGCAGGATGATAATATGCCCCCATTCGCGGGCAAGGTTCGTTCCCACCCCAACAAAGCGAATACGATCGCGTCCCGGACCACCAATGCTGGGATCTTGGTTGTTGAAACGGCGCCACGGCTGCGTACGAATCAGCGGATCGAGCGATGGATTTTCCAATCGCGCCGTAATCCACATGACCGCATACTCATACGGCACAACGAACTTGGTGTTGTAGTACGAATTCGACCCAACAACGGTTGGCATGTTGAGCAAATAAAGCTGCCCAGCCGGAGGCGTTGGAGTGCCCGAGGGATTGACCGCTGTTGGCCAGCGGACATAGACTGCACCTTGAGCGTTGTATGGCAACGGCGGCAGATTCTCGATACGACGGGTGAGGGTATCGAGAATCACGTTGTAGGTAATGTCGTACTTCTGCGAATGAATGGTCGGTTCAATTTGGGTAGTTTGCGCAATAACCGACGAATGTAGGAAGTACGCTGGATCGGAGTAGTCGTAACAGTTGCCTCCGCCGGGACGAGGGATTGTTTGGTAGTTCGGCGGATTGGCGAAGTTGTACGCCGCGCGGGCGCGCCCATCGGCAATGATCCGTCCGCCGGTGGAGTCAATAATCCGCCCGTTCGGCAAGAACTCGACGCGTGTGCCTGGCTCGATGATGAGCGTTCCGGCAATCACGTAATTCCCGCTGATGCGGTAGAGTGTATCGCGGACAAAGATGCGGACGTCTTTGGCGTCCACCCGTCCAGACACATCGCGAATCGGCAATTGGGCGAGAGCTGTCCCCGCCGCCATCGTCGCAACGAGTGCAATCAGTGCACTCAATCGAAACCAACGAAGCATACGACCTCCGAGAGTGTAAAACGTTGCTGTCATTATCATCGGACTGTTTTGTGATCGTTATTCAACTGTTTCGGATTATTGGCAACCGACCATGCGAACTGCTGCCGGTGCCCGCGACTGGCGGGCGCGCTCAGTATTCAACAATCGTGCCAAGTCGAGCAAGCCCCGCCTTGGCATCGGCAGCATATTCTGAGAATTCAAATTCAGCAAGCAACGCCTTGTAGAGGCGAATTGCTCGGTCTTTGTTACCAGCTTTTTCATAGCACACGGCAGCAAACAGCGTGTATTTGTCCTTTGCACCAAGCTGTTCGGCATCCGGCAGGATTTGTTCGTAGAGGGCAGCAGCCTCTGCAAGCTGATTTTGCTGCTCCTTACAGGCGGCAAGCCCAGCAATGGCACCAATCCGCACTATGGGTGCATCGGACCCTTCTGCCTGCTCAAAGTAACGGGCAGCTTCATCGTAGCGCTTGCGGTCGAGGAAGATTTGCCCAGCGTAGAGCGCAGCGGTCTTGCCCGCCGCCGTGCCACTGTAGGTATCGGCTATTGCCAGCAAGCCTTGAACAGCTTCGCCCCGAATAGTCTTCTGGGGATCACCGTTGAGCGCTTGATCAAACTGCTGTGCTTCCAGATAAGGCAACACACGGCTTAGCGCTAAGCTGGCTTCTGCCTCGCGCTCGTGCGACCAGGAACGCCACAGTGCATAGGCGGCAATTGCAAGTCCTATCGCAACAAGCACAACGATGCCGTATCGCACACGGCGATCGTTCCAGGCGCGATCCAGCCACGGGGGAAGCGCTACCGCTGCCGCCGTTGGCTGTTCAACCGTTGGCTCTTGGATTGGTGCTGTAACGTCTGCCATTGTCACGTGATAATTTCCATCCGAGTATGCCCCTTGCTGGGGGCAATTCCTTTGCTGCATGCAGACTCGCGCGCCCGGAGGGACTCGAACCCCCAACCTTTGGAACCGGAATCCAATGCTCTATCCATTAAGCTACGGGCGCGGCGTTCCGCATCGCGAATATACGACACACTTCCACGCGCATTTTGCGGGCGGACACAAAAAAAACTTCTTTTGTTGTTGATTCCTGTTTTTTGGTGCTTGGCGGTGTGCAACATAGCTCACACTGTCAGATATTCTACACACAACAGGGATTGACACAATAGCCATCGTGTATCAATAACACGGTGCATTTGGCCTGCTGCACTACGATCGCACCACAACGCGGCGTTGATAACAACACACACAGAATTGTGGCATCAATCGGAAGGCACTTTCCGCAAGCAGA
>JBBIUD010000015.1:0-13743 GCA_037440485.1 Chlorobiota bacterium | reverse complement strand
CAGCCGCCGACGCACTATCACCTGAGCAGGCTGCTCGTGTGGCTCGCGGATTTGAAGCAATGTTCATCCACGAACTCTACAAGACAATGCGCCAGGCAATGCTCGACGACGACAGCGAGTCTGATGATGGCGATCTCAGTTTCGGCGCAGACATACTCAACACACTCGGCGGCATCGAGCTTGCCCACCAGCTATCTCAAACATCGCAGGGCATTGGTATTGCTCAGTTAGTGTATCAACACCTGACGGGCAACAAGTCACTTCCACTTATCACCGAGCAGCCGTCTGCACCACCTAAGCCCGCACAGGAGGCCTCCAACCGCACACCGCCACCATCTCCATCCCACTCACCATTGCTTGATCGTATCGAGCAACGGCTCCAGATGCACAACGACGCTATCAAGCAGGCATCGCGTGAATACGGAGTACCCACATGGCTTATCAAAGCTGTGATCGCAGCGGAATCGGCTGGTCGCGCCGATGCTATTTCCCCTGCTGGTGCAAAAGGGTTGATGCAGTTGATGGACGCAACCGCTACTGAGGTCGGCGTGGAGAACGTTTTTGACCCAACCGAGAACATTCGCGGAGGGACCCGTTACCTTCGGTGGATGCTCGATCGTTTTGGTTCGATACCCTTAGCACTTGCCGCCTATAACGCCGGACCTGGTGCCGTCGAACGCTACGGAAATATTCCGCCGTACGCTGAGACTCGAGCCTATGTCGAGCGCGTGCAGGAGTATGCCCGACAATTCCGATCGCGAGCATAACTTCAGTTTTACCGGAGACTGCCGATACTACGTTCGGACGTCCTCACAACTGGAACAGGAGCAATGGATTGCCAACCTGACACAACACAGCACGCCGACCTTGCCGCACTCATCAAGCAGGAATCGGCAGCAATTGAGACAATGCTCACCCTCTCGCACCAATTGCAAGAGTGCCTGGTTCGCTTCGACTCGACGGGCATTGAGCAATTAGCTCGCCAACAAGAATCCATTCTCAACACCCTGCAGACCTACGAGCACACGCGCTGGCAGTTGATCGCTGAGCGATTCGGCATACCTATCGAACGCGCAAAAGCACTGACGTTCTCCCAATTGTTGGCAATGCTCTCCCCAGATGAGCAGGAGAAATTATCTGCATGCTACCAGCGGTTGCGGGACTGCTTGTCACAACTTCAATTAGCCAACAGCATAAACCGAATGCTCGCGCTGCGTGGACGAAATAGCATCCAAACGACGGTTGCCTTCGTGCAGGAACGGAATCTTCATGCAATCAACACTGCACTGTGAGGTGGCATGATGATTCGATCGCTTGAAATCGGCAAACGAGCACTACTTGCAACACAGCGGGGGTTCGACGTTACATCGAATAACATCGCCAACGTCAACACCCCCGGCTATGCACGGCAAGCATTGATGCTGCGACCAGGTGAGTCGGTACCAGCCGGCGGTTTCTACATCGGTATGGGTGTGCTTAGCGCTGGCATTCGGCAATTCCGCGACCAACTCATCGAGCGTGATCAACGAGCCTACACCTCAACGCAGAGTTTCTACCAGCAGCAAACAACAACGCTACAACGTATCGAAACTGCTCTCGGCGAACCAGGCGAGCAAACAATTCAAACTGCTCTGCAACAATTTTTCGATGCAGCCAGCCAGTTAGCATCGAACCCGTCTCGCATGGCTGACCGTCAACTCTTTGTTGCGCGCGCATCAGAACTTGCCAGCACATTCAACCGTACAAGCACAGCGCTCGAGATTCTTCGCACAAGTACTTTTGACCGCATCATGGGCGACGTCACGCGCGTCAACCAAATCCTCGATTCAATTGCACGTATCAACCAACGCATCAACGCGACCCTCGATGCAACAGGTCAGCCTGCCGCCTCGTTGGTAGATCAGCAGTCGCAAATGCTCCAGGAACTCTCGCAATATCTCGACATCAGCATAACCCGTGAGCCTACGGGAACAGTGAACGTCACCAGCAGTGGCATCATGTTGGTATCGCTCAACTCTTCCCTTTCCCTTTCGGTACAAAAAAACATCAACAGCAGCACAGGTGAAACGACACTCAACTATAGTGTACAAAAAAATGATGGGACGACGGTCGGGACATTCCAACCGTCAAACGGAGAGCTTGCGTCGCTGACGGAGAGCTACAACATTGCGCTCAATCCATTGACCGCAAGTACCCAATTTTCGATTGCTCGTGAACTCGATCGCTTGGCAGCGACACTGGCAGATCGCATCAACACACTAACCACGAGTGGATACGGACTAAACGATACGGGAGCAGTTCCGCCCGGTCGTGCGCTCTTCGTTCCATCCTCCGGATCAACAATTACTGCACAAACCATCAGCGTCAACCCAGCGTTACTGAGCGATCCAGCAGCCGTGCCCACAAGTTCCACTCCCAGCACACCGGGCAAGAGCGATATTATTGCCGCCATTGCTGCATTAGCTTCCGATGCTACATTTCTCGACTCGATGACACCAGAAGGTTTTTATGGTTCGATTGCATCACAACTGGCGCAATTCGGTGCAAGTGCTAATGACCGATTGACAGCAGCCAAGACTGTGCTCCAACAAATCACCGCTGAACGCGAATCGCTCAGTGGTGTGAATCTCGACGAAGAAGCAACTAACCTGATCACCTATCAACGAGCGTTTGAAGCAGCAGCCCGCGTTGTGAGTATCTCGTCGGATATGCTCTCGACCTTAGTCAATCTTGGACGGTAGGAGGAACGATCATGCGCGTTACGATACAATCACTGAGCATGCGGTTGCAATCAACCCTGACCGATCTATCCGCGCGCCAGGCACAGCAGCAAACACGAATCGCAACCGGCCAGCGATTGCTGCAACTGTCGGATGCACCGACAGACATTGCCGACATTACTTCTTACCGCAGCACTATCGCACGGTACCAGCGATACTCGGACACACTCGACGCATCCTTAGCAGAACAAGCAACCACAGAATCAGCGCTTGAATCCATCAGCTCGACGCTATCAAGCATCAACACACTCGGCATTGATGCCCTCCAGATTGCAAACCACGACAAATGGAACGTTCTTGCGCAGCAGTTGCTCTCGAACATTCGCGCTATCATAGATGCAGCCAACACCAGCCATGGTGACATCTACGTCTTAGCCGGCACGAAGAACACCGCAGCCGCCCTGCAACCAACCGCGCCAGAACAAACCACTCTGCCTTTTGAATTAGTCTCCACTGCTGCGACGCCGTCGAATCCGTCGGGGCTGGAAGTGCGTTTCAAGGGAAACACCGAGCCTCGTTTTGTTCAGACGGGTGATGGTCATACCGAACAAGTTTCAACCACTGCCGACAAAGTTTTCGGTAGCGGCGGAACAGAGGTCTTCAATACACTGATTGAACTCTACAACACACTCGCATTAACGAGCAGCGGTTCAGCACGAGGTGATGGACAAATCCCAACCGCTGATGAATTAGATCGCGTCAGCGCACTCCTCAAACAAATCGCCGATGCAGTAACGAACGTTAATGAAGCGACTTCTGAGCTTGGCATCCGTACTATTCGCATGAATGCGCAGCGGGATCAGTTGACCGAAGATATAACTCGGCAGCGGGAATTTCTCTCACGGCTGAACGACACCGACATCGCCGAAGTAACAATGCAGCTCCAGCGTGATCAATTGGCGTACGAGTACAGCCTAAAAGTTGGGGCACGCTTGCTGAACATATCGCTGTTTGACTTCCTCCAATGAGCCGATTTCAGACTATCGCTGCTGCAGGCGTTGGGATTGGTCTTGTTGCACTTGCTGCTGTATTGGCAACTGGGACTATTGGATTTCTCTGGAATGCTGAAGCAATCGCTATCGTTTTGGGTGGTTCGATCCTTGCCGCTGTTGCAGGGAGTTCTCCATCGCAATTAGCCAGTGCTGTGCGAATGCTCCGTGCTATCGCATCTCAGCCACCCGATGGTTTGAGCATCGCTCGGTGGTGGATTACGACGAACATCGCATGGCGTCGGGATGGTATTCAAGCGTTACAGCACGTTGCGGCAACATCGCCCTGTACGGAAGCACACACCATCATTCAATTCTGCGCCGATGGATTCGACCCCGATGAGATCGCGCGTTTAGCCGAGCAATACCTTGCAACGAATGCGGTGCGATACGAGCGCGCCATCGCATTCTTTCGCCGATTAGCCGGATACGCACCGACGATGGGAATCATTGGAACAGTCATTGGACTTGCATCAGCGCTCGGAGCCAGTGGCGATAGTCCAGCACTCTTGTTGCAGCGAATTGGCTTTGCATTTAGTGCAACGCTCTGGGGTCTTGTCACGGCGAACTTTCTTTGGCTTCCCATAGCCCAACGTCTTGAATCAGCACTCGACGAGCAACGCAGAATTGACACGCTCCACATCGAGGCAGCACGACTTGTTGCCAGCGGTTCTACTCCACTGCTGACGCGTTATCGGCTTGCCACACTTCTGCCGGAGCATCTTCAGAAGCAGCTCCTGACCGAGGAGTCAGTGTAAGCGATTACCGTCTTGCATCTCCACGCAGCAACTCCTCAACCAGTCGTAGCACAGTCTCTTTTGCCTCTCCAAGAGTTACACCCTCGAGAATCGCACCGGCTGCATTGCGATGACCACCACCACCAAGCTGCTCAGCGATGTGCTGGATGTCAACATTGCCTTTCGATCGGAGCGAAACTTTTACCGCCTGGCGATCAGGCATCTGGCTGAGAAACACACCGACACGGACACCTGCTATCGTGAGGGTGTGCTGAACAAATCCTTCCGTATCATCGAGAGTCGCGCCAATACTGGCAACTTGCTCCAATGAAAGTGTCAAGAGCGCACAGTAACCGTTGCATCCTATCTCGAGCGTGCGAAGGACCTCGCCCAACAGTCGCAGTCGTTCAGGTGTGTTGGTGTTGAAAATTGCGTCGTAGATGGCAACCGGATCAGCACCATGTTCAAGGAGAGTCGCAACGATACGATGGGTTCGAGCACTCACACGCGGAAATCGGAAATTGCCCGAGTCGGTAAGTATCCCCGTATAGAGTGGTGCCGCAACCGCTGCATCCAGCGCATGCCAATAACAGTGCAGCACCAGTGCACTGACAAGCTCTGCCGTCGAAGTAGCACCCACATCGTGCAACGCAGCCGAAAAGATTGGTTCCGGATCAAGGTGATGGTCAATCAAAATGCGGACCGCAGTCGAGCTTCGAACAATGTGCTCCATTGCCTCAAGCCGTGCAAGCGCATTGAAATCCAAACAGACAATGACCTCAGCCTCGGTAATCGTCTTGTCGTGCGTGCACGGATCATACACCTCAATTGCATCACAACGGGGTAAAAAGCGTAGGAAGGTCGGAACGGGCGATGGAATAATCATCTGCACTGTTTTACCACTTGCGTTGAGTGCAGTACCCAAACCCAACAGCGAGCCAATTGCATCGCCGTCGGGACGGACGTGCGTTGTCAAGACAATGCGTTCGTGACGATCCAAAAGCGCTGCAATGGTGTGCGCAGCGTCGCGGTACACGAGAATATCCTCAAGAGCCATGCGAGCGACAAAGAGTGATAAACGAAATCTCTGGCGGAGAACCTATCCGGAACGGGACACCAATCGTGCCTACACCACGTGTGATGTAGAGTTGTGCTATTCCGCGCCGATACCAGCCGCGAACATAGGGCGAGAATACACGATTGACTGCAAGGTACTCTCCAGCAGGAAGAGGTATGCAGATCTGCCCACCGTGTGTATGACCAGCGATCACGAAAACATTTGGATTCAGTATGGCAAGGTCATCGAAGACAAACGGACGGTGTACGAGAACAATCGGCTGCTCAGCGTGTGCAAGCGATTTCAGGAATACTGGCTGGTCTCCACTATGATAGCGCGCAACCGCAGTGCGCTGTGCATCACTGATGCCAAATACGTCCAGCGATGCAACCGTTGTCTTTGTATCGTTGAGCACCGTGATGCCACACTCGGTAAGCATACGCGCCACGGTCTGTGCGGAATCGTTGAAGTAATCATGATTGCCAAGAACGGCAATCACACCGCACGGTGCGTGGAGCTGCGAGAGTGCACCGCAGAAGTCTCTCAATTCATCAGCGTGTGCTGTGATAAAATCACCCGGCAGGACAATCATGTCCGGCTTTTTTGCCCTGATGACCGAAGCATAGTACGCAACATGCTTCGGTTCAATGAACGGTCCAGCATGGATATCGCTCAAGATCGCAATCACCAGTCCATCGGCGGTGCGCGGAATGTTGGGCAACACAACCGTGTGCTGCTCGATGGTAACATCGGCAGGATCATACGTGGCTATGCGACTTGAGGTAACGATACCGATGCTGGCAGCGATGCCATTGCTGATAATACGCCGACGCCCCACTTGGAACGATGGTGGAATGATGCGTTCGAATCGTTCACCGCATAAAATCCAGAAAGCACCTGCAAGGGCAATGAACCATGCAATAAGCCAAACAGTGCGGTGACCAGAGAGCTGAACTGACTTGTAGAGCAACAGCCAATAGCCAACAACGCTCACACTGAACAGAAAAACTGCCAGCAGTACAATTCGCTCTACGGTGCGTGCTCGATTCCAGCGACGCCATACCGAGTATCCGAGAACCAACCCAGCACATGCTGTTACGAGGATTGCCAATGCACGGTAGTGCTGTGCTTCAGGCATACGGCGAGCGTGGTAAGTTTGCAGCCATCGTCTCGAATGCAACGATCATGTATCGGTTTCTACAAAAGCTTTTTCAGGACCGAAAAAAACGCAGGATTCTGCTGGCAATTGCAATCACAATCGGTGGCATCATTGCTTTCGATCAATTGTTGATGCCACTGATTGTGCACAGCAACCCAACAATTACGATTCCGAATGTGATCGGTATGCCGACAGACCAGGCGGTCGCCTTACTGACGCAGTATGGACTGAATGTCCAAGAAGTCCGCCAGCAGTACGACAGTACTCAACCAGCCGGTCGCATTGTTCTGCAATCACCGTACCCAGGAGCAACGGTACGCAAGGGGCGCCGGGTGTACCTTGTCGCCAGTCGCGGGGATGAACGCGTGCGTGTGCCATCGCTCTACGGCTTGACGTTACGGGAAGCACAGTTGACATTATTGCGAGAGGGACTTCAGCTCGGCAATGTGCAAGTAGTTGCATGCGATACCCTTGCGCAGAGTGGTATCATCTCGCAACTGCCGCCACCGAGCATCAGCGTGCGTATTGGGACGGCCGTTGACCTTGTCGTTTGCCAGGACACCACGGAGCTGGTCACGGTCCCCAACCTACTCTACCGCAGCAGAGATGATGCAGCGCAGATCATTCAGCAAGCGAACCTCCAACTGGGAGAGGTCGTGCTCCAGCACGACGAAACATTTGCACCCGGGACTGTCCTTCGTCAGGAGCCGGCTGCTGGTGTTCGCGTTCCTCCACTGACGATAGTTCGGCTCTGGGTTGCATCGAATTATTGATGGCACTTAGAGCTTCCGCGAGACGCTCTTTGCCTGCATAAACAGCAGCAGATAATCTCGCCCGCCAGCCTTTGAATCTGTCCCGCTCATGTTGAATCCACCGAACGGATGACCACCGACTAACGCGCCGGTGCACTTACGGTTGAGGTAAAGATTGCCGACATGGAATTCTGCTCTGGCACGCTCGAGCTTTTTACGGTTGCGCGAATACACCGAGCCAGTCAAGCCATAGATGGTGCCATTAGCAATCCGCAATGCATCGTCGAAATCTCGTGCTTTGATGACCGAGAGCACCGGTCCAAAAATTTCCTCCTGAGCAATTCGTGCTGTCGGCTTGACGTCCACGAATACAGTTGGCTCGATGTAGTAACCGCCCTCGTCGTTCGTGATAGCATTGCCGCCAATAAGCAGTTTACCTTCTTCCTTACCGATTTCGATGTAACGAAGAATGGTGTTTTTTTGCCGCTCACTGACGACAGGACCAACTGGGTAGTTATCCTCTGGAGGACCAACGCGCAACGACGCAACAGCATCGCGGAGTTTAGCGACGAATTCTTTGTACACCGCGCGATCAACGATGGCACGAGAACACGCCGAGCATTTCTGCCCCTGAAACCCAAACGCCGAGACAACTACACCCTGCACCGCGGCATCAAGGTCGGCTTCGCTATCAACGATGATAGCATCTTTGCCTCCCATCTCCGCCACAACTCGTTTGATCCAGATTTGTCCGGGCTGTGGTTTAGCTGCTAACTCGTTGATGTGCAGCCCAACTTCCATCGAGCCGGTAAATGAAATGAATCGCGTCTTTGGGTGAGCAACAAGGTAATCACCCGTTTCAGCACCGCTGGCAACTAAAAAGTTGAGCACACCCTTCGGCAGACCGATCGAATGCATTATGTCGGCAAACAGCCAGCCCATCATCGGTGAATCACTTGATGGTTTGAGAACAACAGTATTCCCCGCTACAATGGCGGCACTGGTCATTCCTACCAAAATGGCAAAGGGGAAATTCCATGGCGGCAGAATCACCCCGACACCGAGCGGGATATAGAACAGCTCGTTTGCTTCGCCAGGAACGGGCGTCACCGGTTGGGGTTCAGCATACCGGAGCATCTCACGTCCATAGAATTCGAGAAAGTCAATTGCCTCGCAGGTGTCCGCATCAGCTTCGGTGTAATTTTTACCCACCTCAAGGATCATCCATGCATTGATTTCAAACCGACGGCGGCGAATCTCGTTAGCAGCTTTGAACAAATAGCGAGCGCGCTCTTTGGCAGGAACGTATTTCCACTGCTCGAATGCTTTGAGGGCTGCAGAGAGAGCAAGCTCAGCATGCTCGGTACCACTTTTTTGGAATATGCCAACAACTTCATCGGGTCGTGCTGGATTCCGGGAAAGAGTCTTAGCGTCGGTATAGACTTTCTTGCCAGCAATGATGTTGGGATATTCTTTTCCTATGCGCGAGCGAGCCTGCTCGAGTGCGGCACGTTGCTTGCGCACATTTTTCAAGTCACTAAAATCAAGCACCGGTTCATTCCGGAACTCTTTCATAAGCCAAGAATTGTTGATTACACTCGTTGCAAAGTTACTGCTTTTGCTCGGTGGGGATAAACGGCTCGCCAACGATTGCTGCAATTGCATCGAGCAACATTTGATCGGTGCAGGGTTTAGGCAAGAACGCATCCACTATGTTCCCTTCCAACGCTGCCAACGATTGCTGAACAAATATTGAGCAGAGTAGAATGATACGAACATCCGGTTTGAGGTCTTTGATGGTGCGGAGCTTGTCCGTATCTATCGGTACGTTCTCATCGTCATCAGCAACAATTAGGTTCACGCCATTGCCAGCGCGAATGAATAGTCCCAATGCCTCCGATGGGGTACTTGCTTCCAGCACTCCCAACCCAACCGCCTCAAGTGTCGTCCGAACAAGGTTACGCACCGTGGCACTGGGAGAAACAATGAGTACCATCGCTCGACGGGGCATTGTGCTTTCCGAAAGCGGGAAAAACACGCTCACGCTGGTACCTGTACCGGGAGTACTATCCACATGGATTGTGCCCTGATGGCGCTTGACGATAGTCAAGACCGTGTAGAGTCCAAGACCGGTTGCATTGGGACGTGTCGTAAAGAATGGTTCGAAGATTCGAGTGCGAATATCCTCGGGGATTCCCTCGCCCGTATCGCAGACATCAAAAGCTACGTAGGCAGTGTCGGTGATTCCCTTCGAGGTCAGCCGTGCATCATGACTGGTTGTTCGATAGCACCCAAGCCGAAGCGTACCGCCGCGCTCGCCCATTGCGTCGAGTGCGTTCGCGATCAGGTTAGTAAGCACCTGCATGATTTGCATTCGATCGGCATAGAACGGCGGTGCTGCTGAATCAATGCCGCTTGTATCAACAGTGACGTTGGGCGGTATCTGCGATCGAAGATTAGCCAGAACTTCCGAAATGATTTGCTGTGGGAATAGCTGCTCGCGACGAATATCCTGCATGCGTGCGAAACCAAGAACCTGGCGTACCAGCTCTGCTCCACGTCGAGCGGATTGTTCGATCATCATCAGAACTCGTTGGCAGCGTTCGTCTGTCATCGTACGGAGCAGTGTTTGCACTCCCAGCATAATTGGAGAGAGGAGATTGTTGAGATCGTGCGCTATCCCGCTGGCAAGGACGCCCAATAGTTCGGTTCGCTGCCGATCAAGAAGATGCTGTTCCAACTGCCGGCGCTCTGTGACATCGTGCAGGAAATAGAGCATGACCTCCTGCTCGCCCAGGATAGCTCGCTGGGTACGGACAACAGCGTAGCGTAGGTGCCCGTCGCGATGCGGCAACACAATGTCTTGATAGCTGCCCAGTGCATGTTCAAGGTGTGCAAGTTCTTCGCCGATGAGTTCCCCACTGGAGCGACCCAACAGTATTTGCGCTGCTGGATTGAGGTAAAGTATCCGTCCCCTTTGATCGGTCATGATGACGGCATCCGGTAAATATTCGAGCAATGCACGATACTGTGCTTGAGTTCGCTGTAATTCGTTGGTCATTTCAGCCAGCCGACGCTCCAGTTGAGTGCGCTCCCATGCGGCAAGGATGCTCCGAACTAATGCACCGGGTGTGTATTCTCCTTTAACCAAGTATCCATGAACGTTTGCATAGACCGACTGACGGAGCGTGAGCAAATCACTGTCGCTACTGACGACCACGATCGCTGCCGTCGGCAGGATGCTACGTAGCGCATAGAGCGTTTCGACACCTTTGCTATCGGGCAAGAGAAGGTCCACAACACAGACATCTACAGGCTCCTGCTTGGCTATGTGTATAGCTTCACCGAGCGATGCAGCAAATAGGACCGATGGCGATAATTCTCCCCAGTGACCGACTTCCTGAAACTGACGGCGAAGTATTTCGCGATCGAGAGGATGATCCTCGATGCATAAAATCCGCAGCGTCCTTTGTTCTGATGGCTGTAAGGTGTTCATCTTAGAGTCGTGCGGTTTCAACCCAAATATAGGCACGCGCTTCCGAATGTGTATGATTGCGGAATCGGTGCGGCGTGTGTGCGGGTATTGCCAGATAACCGCTTGTGGGCAATGCAAATTCTCTTTTGGGTGTCTCGACTATGACCGTTCCCACGGCAACTCCAATACTGCTCCGACACGGTAGCACTAAGTACGCTCGCCACAATTCGGTATCCGGCGGCAAAATCAAGAGTAAATGCTCTGGCTCGGTCTCGGTATATGTCGGGTGAAGGAGGAAAAGCTGTGGTTCGTGGGATTGTTTGCCGATCAACCGGATCGGTGGATATTCGATCACCTCGGCGGCAAGGTCGGACGGTACGTTGTATTCTGCTGGACGGAGGATTGCCTCGATGTGCGTTAAAAAGATTCCGAGCGAAAAACCATAACACTCGAGCACATGCCGAAGTTGTTCACCGTTCAACGATCGGCGCCCCTGTTCAGCGTTTGCAAGATGCGAAACGGACACGGATGCACGGCGCGCCACAGAATCCAAGGTATAGCCATGCTTGAGCCGCAACGCGCGAAGATTGGCACCAATTATTGCTGCACGCTGGTGATAGTCTTCATCGCTCTGAATGTGCACGCCGTAAAATTGTAATTGTTCAACCTTGTTGCAAAGCTATGCTCGATCAGCTCATTGTCACACTGTCGTCACTACCAGAGTGGGGAATCGTGTTGGCAGCGTTTGCGATAACGTATGTAGAAAACTTGCTGCCACCATCACCGAGTGATGTTCTGCTTGTTTTCATCGGTACGCTGGTGGGTATCGGTACGACAAGCTTTGCTTTTACACCATGTTTGTTGTTGGGCGAACGTTCGGCGACCGTTTGATGCAATCGCGTCTTGCAAGACTATTTCCGCTCGACTCGTTGGTTCGTGCTGAGCGATGGTTCCAGCGCTGGGGATACTACGTCATCGTACTCAATCGGTTTATGTCGGGGACACGGTCGGTGATTTCACTTTTTGCGGGTATGTCACACCTGAACGTTGGGCGAACGGTGCTACTCTGCGCTGTGAGTGCATTGGTTTGGAATGCATTATTGCTCTATGGCGGTATGGAGTTGGGTCACAATTGGCGACGTGTAGAGGCGTACTTCCACACGTATGGATTGCTCCTGACAACGATTCTGGCTGTCATCGCGGTCGCGTTTATTCTTCGGATGTTCTTGCGCCGGCGCCGTCGAGCTAATGGATGACAGAACAATCCGCCAGTGCACGGTAAGGACTGTTCGGATACAGTTTGGCAAGGCGAGCAAATTGTTCGGCTGCATCCCTTTTGCGCATGAGCATACAAAAGACATGTCCTATCCGCACAATTGCCCGTGCATGGATATCGCGAGGCACACCCTCGGATCGGTATGCAATCTCGCCGAGAAATCGGAGTGCTTGCTGAGCATTACCGCCAACGGCGTTACACTCTCCCAGTTGATAGAGTGCTTCCCAGTAGAGCGAATCGCTCTCGCTCTGTGATTCCACAATGCGCAGCAATATCTGTTGACCCTCGAGCCTATTGCCCCGCTCGCACAGTTGAATCGCCCAGGATAGCGAGTCTTGGCTCGAGGTTACGTGCTGAGATAACGAACGGGAGTTCGGCGCATCCAACACAATGCGAAGAGTGTCCTTGAATCGAGTATGAACACCCGAAGACTTGGTCTCATCATCGTGCACACGCGACCAGTCTGGGACTATCGTGTGGCGCAGTGGGTGCATGCATCCCGAGGAGTAAATAGTCGAGCAGGCTCCTGCCGCAATGACAAGAGCCTGCACGATCAGATTAGCTGGGCGTAGCCTCATCCCACCAGGTAATATCAATTGCATCCTCACCACCATCAGCACCAAGGACATGGGCGTTTATCCATTGTGCTTCGGGTCGTGCCAGCAGTGTAATGATCTGCGCGACATCTTCTGGTGTCGTCAGGCGATGGTTAGGGTTGCGCATGATGGCATTAGCGATGAGCCGTTCGTTACCGGGTATCTTGCGGAGTGCCGGCGTATCGGTCACACCTGCCCGAATGGCGTTGACCGTGATTTCCATCGGGGCTAACTCCAGCGCTAATTGGCGGGTGTACGATTCGAGTGCTGCTTTGGCTGCAGAGACAGCACCGTACATCGGCAGATTTCGGTGACTGCCAGCGCTAGTGAGTGAAAGGATCCGACCACGGCGCAACAGTAACCCATTCGCGTACAGGTCTTGCACCCAGTACACCAGGGAGTTTGCCATCACGTTGAGCGTCATCTCAAGCTGATTTTGCGTAATAGCGTCCTGGGGATCGGGCGAGACTAACGGTCGGAGCGAACCGAAGGCTAACGAATGCAAGAGCAGGTACACCCCGCTGCCTGGTTGCTCGGAAAATTCTTTCGAGAGCGCAGCGATAATTTCGGCACGTCGCTCAGCATCTGCTGCATTGGCATTGAAAAAGAGGGTCCGCACACCATAGGACTGAATCTTTCGTTTGAGTTCTTCGACGGCAGGCTGTGCAGCGGCACGATCAAGATGCACTCCTATGATGGGGAAACCTTCGGCTGCCAACGCCAGTGCTGTCGCACGTCCAAAACCACTGGAGGCTCCCAGTATCAGCGCATAGCACTGCTGTTTGTTCATATGGCAGTTCCTGTGTGAAACATCATGGTGTCGAGCGCCGCACCAGCGACGCCCAGCGATAGCCTTCTTTGGGAACGAAGATACGCGTTTTGGCCATTGTCAGTGTATCGCGTCCCATAATCATCCACGGTG
>JBBIUD010000014.1:0-13927 GCA_037440485.1 Chlorobiota bacterium | reverse complement strand
GGAGATCGGCTCAGTATTGCTGAATACAATGCCCGTTACGCCGAGGTAGGTTTTGGTCCTTACGCGATTGAATTGAACGACCACATCATCATTGATGCGAGACGCACCGATGCTGGAATTGCTCGATTCATCTGTTCCTACCATGGCACCGGGAAAAAGCCAAACGTGCAGTACGTCAGCACTGGTCAATGCGTCGAGGTCTGGACTATTCGCCGAATCGAAGCCGGAGAAGAATTGCTCGCCGATTACGGCGAGGAAATGGCTACTGCGTTAGGACTGGTTCGATAATTCCAAACCGTGCGCGGCATAGGCTGCGGATATTTTCTTCGTGATCTGCTCGGCTGGAAGAACAATCTGCGTTTGCGTGCCGCGTGCGATCACTGCCGATTGCGTCTGCGCAACGATTGAGCAGACGATGCGGTTCCTGTGCTGCTCGATGACGGATGCTGTGATCTCGACGCGTGCGCCAATGGGACACATTGAACAGTGCTCCAGTGCGATTGCGGCGCCAATTGCATCTTCACCGTCTTCGAAAAATGGCTCGATTGCTTTGCGTGCAGCAACTTCTGCATGGTAGGCAAGCCAGAACGTTGAATACAATCGGTGAATGATCCGACCGTCGAGCGATGCGACCATGTCGGGCGTGACGGTGATGACAATGGTTGCTGTGCTAGAGCGAACGTCTGGTCTCATACTTGCAGTTGAAAAATGCGACTAATTTTGCGCCAATGAAAGCAGCTCTCTACACACTCGGTTGCAAGCAAAACTACGCGGAAAGCTCCTCTATTGCCGACCAACTGGTGCGTTCGGGTTACCAGGTCATCCCATTTGATGAGCCCGCAGATGTTGTCATCATCAATACCTGCACGGTGACCGAAACTGCTGACCGTGAATGCCGCAGGGTTGTGCGGAGAGCACTCCAAACGTCTCCTAGTGCAGTCGTCGTTGTAACGGGATGCTACGCACAATTGGAGCCAGATCAAGTTGCATCCATTGATGGTGTGCGACTGGTCGTTGGCAATGCTGATAAGCACAACATTGCTCGCCTGATCGAGCGTGCGATCCAATCCGACACGCCGCAGGTCATCAGGGTTGAGGATTTGCGCACGGCAGACCTGGACTTTGTCCCCGCTGTTTTTTCTGACCAGGACAGTCGAACCCGTGCGTTTTTGAAACTGCAAGATGGGTGCGATTATTCGTGCACATTCTGCACGATACCGCACGCGCGTGGGAAAAGCCGCTCAATGCCGTTTGCAGATATTCCGCATCATGTTCGGCGGCTTGTCAACGCTGGCTACCGTGAGATTGTGTTGACCGGCATCAATCTAGGTGAATACCGTGCACCGTCGGGGGAGCGGCTGCTCGATGTTTTGCGCCTGCTTGTGCGGATGAATCAGAATTGCCGATACCGTCTTAGCTCGGTCGAGCCGAATCGCCTGCATCCAGAGATCATTGCGTTTATCAGCGAGCACCCAACGATTTGCCCACACTTTCATCTACCGTTGCAGAGTGGCTCTCCGGAAATTCTACGCGCAATGCGCCGTCGCTACAAGCGCGAGCTGTATGCTGAGCGTCTGACGCAAATCAAGGAATTGATGCCGTCAGCATGTATCGGTGCCGATGTTTTGACTGGTTTTCCGGGCGAAACAGATAAGCACTTCGAAGAAACCTATCGCTTCATCGAGTCTTTGCCCATCTCGTACCTGCATGTGTTTACCTACAGCGAGCGAGATCTGACTGAGGCAGCGCGCCGTGCTGACCGCATACCGCTCCGCGTGCGCAAGGAACGGACGCATCACCTGCGTATGCTGAGCGAGTTGAAACGCCACTCGTTTTATGCCTCGAACGTCGGAACACAACGAACTGTCCTCGTGGAGTCCTACGATGCATCAATTGGTGCCTGGGTCGGATACACGGAAAACTACTGCCGGGTCGCGCTGCCGTCAGCCCTCGAGGGTGAATTCGCCAGCGTAACGATTGATCGGCTGGAGGGCACGCTCTTGTGGTCTGATAGCCAATCTTTCTGCTCGCAGTCAGTCCGGTACCTTGCATTGCCGGTCGTCGCAGAAGATAGCCAAACATGAAAACACTCGTCCTGCTTATCGCGTACGATGGGACCGATTTTGTTGGTATGCAACGCCAGCCCAATGGTCGCACAGTCGAAGAGGTTCTCTGCTCAGCGCTGGAAAAAATCTACAATCAGCCGATGAGCATCATCCCTGCCGGGCGTACCGATGCGGGAGTCCATGCACGCGGGATGGTTGTGCATACGCGCGTAGCCAACGCAGAGCGAATCCCCATAGAGCGGATAGCTCGTGCACTCAACAGCCAGCTTCCCCCTGATGTGCGTGTCCGGGGCGTGCAGCTCCGCGACGATACCACCTTTCATGCGCGCTATGATGCTCGATGTCGTCGGTACAGCTACACCATATCGCGATGCGATGACCCACTGTTGCGGCGGTATCAATGGTTTGTTGGTGCATCCATTCGCGAATCGCTGCTGAACGAGTGTGCCCGGATATTTTTGGGCACCCATGATTTCACAACATTTTCAAAGTTGAACACCTCGCAACGCTCGTACATTTGCACCGTCGAGCATTGCCAGTGGCGTGCCTGCGGAGACGGGCGGTTTCGGCTCGATATTGCTGCAAACCGTTTTGTCTATGGGATGGTGCGTGCGCTCGTTGGTGCAATGGTTGATTGTGCACGTGGTAAACGCACACTCGAAGAAATTGCCGATGCACTAGCGCTATGCGACCGTCAAGCAGCCAGCGCGATGGCGCCGCCACACGGCTTGATCTTCGAATCAGTCGAGTATCCAGAGCATCTTGGTGTCGAGTTCCATACCACCTGTCCGTTGTTATGAACCGAGTCATCGTTCGCGCTATTACACTCATTGCGCTCAGCATTGCTGCAGTAACCTGCGGGGTCAACATCTTTCCATCATCCTACGATGCTCAGTTGGGTGCGAATCTGGATCAGGAAATTCGAAAGAATCCACGAGAGTACCCCTTACTCAACAACGAAACAGTTCGCAGCGCAGTCCAGGGCATGGTCAACGAAATCATTCGGTCACCGGCAATCGAATATCGCGATCGCTTTCCGTACAAGGTCTCAATTATCAACGACCCTAACACACTCAATGCTTTTTGCACACCCGGTGGTTACATTTACGTGTACACTGGACTGATGAAGGCGATTGATAACGAAGCGACGCTGGCGGCTGTGCTCGGTCACGAAATAGCCCATGCCGAGCGTCGCCATGCAACCAAACGAATGACCAAAGCGCTCGGTGCGCAACTGTTGATGGATATTGCGCTGGGTAACAATACGTCCCGTACAACCGAGATAGCCGCGAATTTGTTCGTTGGTCTTGCACTTCTCAAGAACAGTCGCGACGATGAAGCAGAAAGCGATGAGTATTCGTTCCGCTACCTTCAATCCACGCGGTGGTATCCCGGTGCGCTTGGATATTTCTTCGAAAAAATCAAGGGTCGCAGTGGAGGTGCTATCGAACGACTATTGAGCACGCATCCGCTGCCGCAAGATCGTATCGAAGCAAATGCTGAGCGTGTACGGAAAGCCAACCTTCCACCACCAACGGAGATGAATCTTCGCACGCAGGCATATCAGGAACTCAAACGCATGCTTCCATGACCAGCGGACGGGAAAAACTGCTGACTGCCATTGAAGATGCTGGCTCGATGCTTTGCATTGGTATTGATCCACATCCTGAGCTGCTCAATGGAACGAGTGCACAAGCACTGGTCGAATGGGGGCGCCCAATAATCGAGATTGGTTCGGAGTGGTGCGCAGCATTCAAATTCAACGTTGCATTTTTCGAGGCGTTTGGTGCGGCCGGCTGGAGCGCGTTGACGGAACTTTTTCGCATTGTCCCACCCGAGCGTTTTTCGATACTCGACGGTAAACGTGGCGACATCGGTTCAACAGCGAGTGCATACGCCCACGCAGCGTTTTCAGCACTTGGTGCGCATGCAGTCACAGTCAATCCATACATGGGACTGGATGCAATCGAACCATTTGCTGCTGCAGAGCGGCTCATCTTTGTCCTTGCTCTGACCTCGAATCCTGGTGCCCGAGACTTTCAGTTGCTGTGTTGCGATGGCATGCCACTCTACGAGCAGGTTGTTCGGAAGGTTCTGTTATCTCCGCTCAGAAACGGGGCGGGATTTGTTGTCGGTGCAAGTATGCCGGAACGATTAACGTCCGTGCGGCAGATTGTCGGGAGCGAAGTACCGCTGTTGGTTCCAGGAATTGGTGCGCAGGGTGGTGATCTCGATGCGGTGCTCCGCGCAAATGCTGATGGCGTTGCGCTGATCAATCTTTCGCGAGCGTTACTTCATCCGTACCGAGAGGGTGGCATTGCAGACTTCCGTGCTGCGGTCAAACGATACAGCGCCCTTTTGCCATGGCGGTGAGCGATACGCTGGCAGAACTCCTGGCGATGAATGAACGCACGCTTCAGTACAGTGTTCATCGCTGGCTCAGCGATCCTGCACGCGTCCATCAAACAGTGTCAGGCAGACGGCTACAGGTCTTATCGCCGGGACGACTGAATCCGCATGCTGGTCCGGACTACCTCGATGCTGCAATTCTTTTGGGGAGCGTCGTGCACTCCGGCGCGATTGAGTTCGATAAACGCCGCAGCTTTTGGTTGGCACATCATCACACAAGATCACCACACTATGGTGGAGTTATTCTTCACGTGGTGCTTGAGTGTGATACGTCGCTTGCTCACAGCCCAGAAGCTCTCGTTGTCCCAGCCGAAGAGTTAGCAAGCATCATCGGGCAATACCAGACCGCAGAACCAACAGCGACACTGGAAGAAGTTCAGAGTTACGCCCTGCTCAGACTGTTGAGATTGAGTGCCCAGCATGCTGAGTACTATCGAAATCGAAATGTTCGTGAGGGGTTTGCATTTTCGGTGCGGATTTTTCTGGAACAGTACGCAAAAAAGCGCCGGCGGCCGACCTATGGGGCAGCGCAACTTGACCACATTCTCGGTAGAGTTGCTGGTTCGGACCATGTGGTATTTCTTGAAGCGTTGCTTCGGGGAGAAGTGCTTTCGGTAGCACAGCGATTGGCTGAACTAACTCGAGTGCCCATTGCAGACGAAGGGCAGCATCTGCGTAACGAAATAATGACCAACTGCCTGGTGCCATCAGCATGTGTGCTTGCATCGGAGCGAGGGCGTATCGGCGTTTTTACCTGGTACTGGAGTGCCGAGACGAGCACGACCTATGCAGTTTTGACGCGAGAATTTCCGTTAGTCCCACAGCGCTATATCTGGCAGCAGCAAGGAATGCTCGAAATGCTCCGCCAGAAACACACGACAACAACCGTTGGCGATGCATTCCGAACATACGGGACATTGCTGGCACTCGATTTCTACCGTTCAGCTCAGGAGCCACCAATATTGGACGATGAACGATAGTGCCTTAGAGAGCGGCGGTAGTCGTGGCGATTTGATTGAGTATTGAAAGCGTTGCTTCGAGTATGCGCTCTGCAGGGATACTCGCAACAACTGAACCGCGTAACGCGAGTAGCTGAATAGCACACCGATGGCGATACGGTGCCCAATAGTACTCACTTTGCCCGTCACTGGTGTAGAGCGCAACTAGTGGAACGCCCAGCGCTGTTGCAATGTGAACAACTCCGGTATCTGGTGTTACCAAACAGCGAGCATGCGCGATGAGTGCAGCAATTTGGTGGATGTCGCTCGTGGGGGGATAGGAATAAATCCCATGTTCAGTTAGGATGTGACCAAAGCGATTGATGTCGGCACGAATACCACACGCAACGATGGGCAGATTGAGCGATCGAAGATGATGTACTGTTGAGGATAGTTGTTCGGCTCCCCAGCGATTTCGTGGGGAGTGTGCACTCAGATTTACGACCACGTATTGCCCCGATCCAAGCCCAAACGTGCGAAGGTGTGCGAGTGCACGTCGCCAGGAATAGGTCACGGTTGGGAAGAATGGCTGCACGTCATGCTCGCTCGGGGTGTAGCCGAACAGTTCTGCAACGAGGTTGACCCCAGATTCCCACTCATTTGGTGCAGTTGAGGCGGAGTGGCTTTGGAAGTCGAAATGGTGGTGGTATTGTTCGCCCCGAAATGCTGCGGCTCGGATCGTATGCGGTGCAGCTACGAGCTTCATGTGCAGTGCATAGAGCGTTGACTTATTGCGAACAGTGAGCATAATCAGGTCGTACTGTTCGCGTCGGAGGCGAGGCAGGAGACGAAACAATTCCAGCCACCGACCATCCCAAACCCATAAACGGGATACATCAGGAAGGGCTGCGAGAACCTGTGCATTGCGCGGCGAGCACCAAACATCAATCGTTGCCGCAGGCAGCAGACGGCGCAGCAGATGTAGCGCGGGTAACGTCGTAATGGCATCGCCAAGTCCATCGTGGCGTATCACCAGTACACGCCGGATTCGATCGGGATCGAGCGGTAAGTGAATTTCCCGATTAGTGCGGAAAATGAGCTCAATCAACGGATGCATTATCTGCCGCCGGAGGCGGTCCAGACTACGCAAGAACTGCTTCATGAAGGCTCCAACCATGAGCGCGCGAAATTACCGCATGCAAAGCCACTCTATTTTTGCGCACCAATCATTGAACACACGTTTTATGTCGCAAACAACGGTCCTCATCACAGGTGCTGGTGGTGAGATGGGACACGCGCTCATCGAAGCACTGCACCGACGCAATGTCACTATCATCGCGACAGACCTTCGCCCATTACCCGATCGGCTTTCTTCGCAATGCGCCATGGTTCTCAGCGGTGAAGATGGTGATGTAACATCCGAGCGCTTTGTCGAAGCAGTGGCTCGCTATCCGATCGAACGAATCTTTCATCTTGCTGCTGTTTTATCAACAGCAGCCGAACGCGATCCAGTGCTCGCGCATCGAATCAACGTTGACGGTACACTAAACGTGCTTGAGTTAGCCCAACGGATTGGCGGACAGTATCAACGCCCGATCCGTGTGCTTTTCCCAAGTACGATAGCCGTGTACGGTTTTCCTTCGCTGGAGGAGAAAATGCGGCATCCAGCAGTACACGAAGATCAAGCGCTCTTGCCTCAAACGCTGTATGGTATTGCAAAGCTCCACTGCGAGCGACTCGGTACCTATTATGCGCAATACTACCGGCGTCTCGGCGATGAAAAGCACTGGGTTGATTTCCGAGCTCTTCGGTTCCCGGGTTTGATCAGTGCCGATACACTCCCGACTGGTGGCACGAGCGACTATGCTCCGGAAATGCTTCATGCTGCAGCGCAAGGTCTGCCGTACCGTTGCTTTGTTCGTCCCGATACGCAGATTCCGTTTATGGCAATGCCTGATGGTGTGCGTGCACTTATGATGCTTGCAGATGCTGAGGGTTCTCAGCTTTCACGCCGAGTGTACAACATCGGTGCATTCGCACCGACCGCTGCCCAACTTGCGCAGACTATCACGACGTATTTCCCCGGTGCTGAGATCACATTCGTTGTTGATCAGAAACGACAAGCAATTGTGGATTCCTGGTGTGCCGACGTTGACGACTCAGCCGCTCGACATGATTGGGGGTGGATGCCGCAGTACACCTACGATCGAGCATTTTCAGAGTACTTGCTTCCAGCAATCAAACGCCGTTACGCAAATGTTCCGACACCGTCTTGATCCAAGAAAAGACCATGCCTAATGCTCTAAGCGCAGAACGATCACTGTATCTGCGTCAGCATGCCGATAACCCCGTTGCATGGGTGCCGTGGAGCAACGATGTTTTCACTCGTGCTGCCCAGGAGGATAAGCTTGTTTTTGTCAGCATTGGCTATGCTGCATGCCATTGGTGCCACGTCATGGAGCGCGAATCGTTCGACGATGGCGAAGTCGCTGCGCTGCTCAATCGGTGGTTTATTCCGGTGAAAGTAGATCGGCAAGAACGACCCGATCTGGATGCAGTGTTTATGAGCATCTGTCAAGCTATGACCGGGCACGGCGGATGGCCACTGACCATCATTATGACACCGGACAAGAACGTTCTCTTTGCTGGCACGTACTTCCCAAAGCATAGCACACCCTACCGCATCGGATTGATTGATCTACTCGAGCGAATCCATACACTCTGGGTTGAGCGACGGCAGGACGTTATTGCCTCTGCTCGTGAATTGATGCAGCGTGTTGAACCCTACCTGCGTTCGGCAGAGTCGGGAGCTGTTGATAGCGCAACGTATCGTCGAGCGGTTGAGTTCCTTTCCCGATCGTTCGATGCAGAGTATGGCGGATTCGGGCAGAAGCCAAAGTTTCCCATGGCATCAACGCTCTGGTTTCTGCTCATCTGGAGCGTGATAACCAAACACCAGACAGCACTGACTATGGTGACGAAAACGCTCGACGCAATGCGCTGGGGCGGAATATGGGATCACGTTGGATTGGGATTTCATCGCTACAGTACTGATCGGGAATGGTTTCTCCCACATTTCGAAAAAATGCTCTATGACCAGGCGCTCCTGATAATGGTGTATGCCGAGTCGGCAGCGATTACCGCTAACGAACTGCACCGTCGGACGGCGATGGAGATTGCTGCATACATGGAGCAAAACTTGTTGCTCGATTGTGGTGCGTATGCAGCTTCCGAAGATGCTGATACTCCGGATGGGGAAGGTGCCTACTACCAGTGGCGATACGATGAACTGTTCGGGATTTTGCCGAAGGATGATTGTGCACGTGTCTGCCGTGTATTCGGTGTGGTGCCCGACGGTAATGCTCACGACGAAGCGACCGGACAATCTACCGGACGCAGTGTTCTGTATGCTGGAACACAAACACAGCGTGTGCTTGAAACTTTTGGTGGATCTGTTGAGGAATTCTTCGCGTGGTGGGAACCGCATCGAATGCGGCTCTTGGAGCATCGAAAACATCGTCGTCGCCCCACGCGCGATGAACAAATCCTTTGCGATTGGAACGCGCTCGCTATTGTCGGTCTTGCGCGGTGCGGTCGGTTACTGCTCAACGATACATTCATCGAGCGAGCAGAGCAGTGCTGGCACTACATCGAGACGGTACACCGCTTACCAGATGGTGGACTTGCGCATAGCTCGTACGATGGGATTCGCGGACAAATCGGTTTTCTCGATGATCATGCTTTGAGCGCATGGGCATTGCTGGAACTTTATCAATCAACAGGCACCGGTGCCTACCTTGATCGTGCCGTTGAGCTGGTAGATTTTATTGCGGCGCATTTTACCAGTGAAGATGGGCTGCTGCTCAACACACGACAGTGCGATATTCCAGCAGTTACCGAACCCTCTGATGGCGCGACCGTATCGGCAGTTGCAATTACTGCACTGGTGGAGGCTACACTTGGGTTACTCACATCGCGCGATGTCCACCGCAAACGTGCTGAAGGCATCATCGAGCGTTACGGTTCGACGATAAGCATGTATCCGGCAGCACACACTACGTTTCTGGTTGCGAACTTGGCAGCGCACTACGGACAGGTGCTCACCATTGACCTCGATGCGTCTGAACGGATGCGTTTGTGGAACATTCTCGCTCGCCAGCATTGGGGACTTCGGACTGTTGCGCATAATTTCCGCTCCGACCAGAGCGAACCGAAAGCTATCCTCTGCACACCATCAGCATGCAGTTCACCAGCGCTGGGGTGGGACGAAATCGAGCATACTCTTATCGAGTCGTTTCCTGTGTTCAACTCAAGCTCAGCGAATCCATGAGGCTCCTCGACGGCAAGACTCTTGCTGCGCAAATACACGATGAACTTCTGCATGAGGTAGCACGATTGCAAGCGCGTGGGATAGTCCCGCACATCGCACTGATGCTCGTTGGTGACAATCCAGCATCGCTATCGTACGTTCAATCCAAAAGCCGAGCGTGTCAGCAGCTTGGTATCCGCTCAACTGTCCTCCGTTTGGCATCAACCACGACACAGCAGGACGTAATTGCGCAGATACAGAGTTGGAATGCAGATCCAAGCGTCCATGGCATCCTGGTACAGTTACCGCTGCCGCAGCACATCAACACCGATGTTGTGCTCCAGACGATTGATCCACAGAAGGACGTTGATGGCTTCCATCCGGTCAACGTCGGACGAATGGTAATTGGCTTACCCGCATTTGTGCCATGCACTCCAGCCGGTATTGTCGAAATGCTCTGGCGCTATAACATCGGCGTCCGTGGTAAACACGTTGTTATTGTCGGGCGGAGCAACATCGTTGGAAAGCCGCTGGCAAACTTGCTCGTGCAGAAAGCAGCGTGGGCAGATGCTGTCGTGACGATATGCCATAGTGTTGCACCCGATCTGAGTGTGTACACGCGACAAGCGGATGTTTTGATTGTTGCGGTTGGCAAGGCTGGCATTATTCGTGGTGATGATGTCCGAGATGGCGCGGTCGTTATTGACGTTGGAATCAATCGTGTCGAAGACACAACCGCGCCGCGCGGGTATCGTATCGTTGGCGATGTAGATTTTGCGTCTGTAGCACCGAAGTCATCGGCAATTACGCCTGTTCCCGGGGGCGTTGGTCCCATGACAATTGCAATGTTGCTTCGTAACACCATCAATGCTGCTGCAGGAATAGCATGGGAAAAACCACTCATCCAGTGATCGTTTACCAGGACGATGCCATTGTTGCTGTTGCCAAACCTCCGTCGTACCACACACTACCGGATCGGTTTCGCCGTGACATCCCCAACTTACGCCAATGGCTCCAACAGCGGCTAGGGGAGATTTTTATTGTCCATCGTCTCGATCACGATACCAGCGGGGTTATCATTGCAGCGCGCACCTCGGATGCACACCGCGAGCTTTCTATGCAGTTTGAGCATCGCCGTGTGTCGAAGCGCTACCATGCTGTCGTAGTTGGTGTGGTCGAGCAAGATGCCTTCGACATTGATATTCCGCTCCTTGCCGATCCTGCAAAGCCTGGAAAGGTCATCCCATCTGCGCGTGGGAAGGAATCGCTCACGCGTGTTCGAGTCTGCCAGCGATTTCACGGTGCGACACTACTGGAATGCGAACCGGTAACAGGGCGTCAGCACCAGGTTCGCGTTCACCTTGCTGCCGTTGGACATCCACTGCTGGTTGATCCCCTCTATGGTGTTGGCGATGGTGTGTACTTATCTGCTCTCAAGCCACGATACAAAAAATCGCGACACCAAGACGAACGCCCCATTATCAATCGTGCTACGCTCCATGCTTTGAGCATCACATTTGTGCATCCAGTTCTGCAAAGGGAGATGACCGTGACGGCTGAGCATCCAAAGGATTTCCGTGCACTCTTGCAGGTACTGCGGAAGTATTCGTCGCTGCCCTCACCATCGGATGAAATGGATTTTAGTAACTTGTAGTGCGTTGCACGAACGAACTATTCTCATGAACGTTGTTCTCTTCGGACCTCCAGGAGCAGGAAAAGGTACACAAGCCGCCCTGCTCAAGGAGCGGCTCGGACTTGCACATTTCTCGACAGGCGAGGAATTCCGTCGTCACATTGCGTCTGGTACACCCCTTGGCGTTCGGATTCGTGCCATCGTTGAGTCTGGAGAATTAGTGCCCGACGACATAGTCCTGGATGTTGTTAAGCAAGCATTGTCGAGTCAGGAGTTTCGGAATGGTTGCGTCTTCGATGGATTTCCACGAACGTTAGAGCAAGCACAGGCTCTCGACCGTCTTTTAGCTGAGATGAGTAGTGCGATTGATGTTGTGCTCACTATCGAAGTCCCCGAAGACGAACTCATTCGTCGTATGATACAGCGCGGCAGAAGCGATGACACCGAGGAAGTCATCAGGGAACGGCTTCGTGTCTATCAGCAGCGGACAGCGCCAGTTCTAAACTACTACGCTGAGCAAGGCAAACTCGAGCGTATTGCTGGCGATGCATCCATTGAGCAAGTGCACACACGAATCCGCCAAGTCCTCGAAGCATTGGCAACAAACGTCTGATTTGTTCCACATTCCGAGCATTGAAATGCAACCCTCCGTGCTTGTAGTTGTTTGGCTCATGATTATCGGTTGGGCAACGGGACTATTTGCGCAATACGACGCTCGAAACGTACCGTTGTACCTTCAATCCGAAAGTGTTTGGGACGGTATTGGCATTCGGACATCCTCGCTCTGGATGAAGGCACCCTCGTATCCACCAGGGACAGAAAAACATGTCTCCCGTTATCAAAACGGTTTGGTTTCTCCCGATGGATTTCCTATTGCCAACGCCAGTGGTGGTGCTCCGTATGATCAAACGGAGACATGGATTGCGATCAACCCCCGCGATCCGCTCAATATCGTCGCTAACTCCAACGACATCCAGTACAATGGCGTCAACGGTTACCGTATGACAGCTTTTGTCTCCAAGGACGGGGGACGAAACTGGACACGGACTCTTCTGCCGAGTAATGCGAACATTGGAACACCGGCAGGCGGAGGACAAACCAACTTTGACCCAGCGCTTGCCTTCGATGCTGATGGCAACTTGTATTACGGTTACGGCTGGGCGCGTTTGACGCAGGGCGATGGCAATGGTGACAATTATGTCATTGTTTGCAAGTCCACCGATGGTGGAATGAGCTGGACGATGTTGCCCTACGTCTGGTACTACGAAGGACAAACCGATCCGCCATTCAACGATAAATGGCTCATTGATGCTGATAGCGACCCGACCTCTCCCTACAAGAACAACGTCTATGTGGCATGGACACACTTTAGCCGTGGCTCTAGTCCAAACTACATTGCATTCTCGCGTTCAACGAATGGCGGTCAATCGTGGGATCAACCTCCATTGGAACTGGCGTACGGTTCGATTCAATCGCCGATTCCGAGAGTTGGTCCAGGTGGGGTAGTTTATGTCGCGTATCGTTCCGGAGCAAGTGGTGGTCGAACAGATGCGATTGTTCGGGTGAGTACCGATGGAGGTTATTCCTTCCGACCGGGAAGAATTGCTCAGTCCGTGCTGACGCTTGGTACCTACAACTCATCGAATGGTCGCTACGAGCTTGCCCAGAAGCAGAACATGCGCATCAGCTCCTATCCAGCCATGGATGTTGACCGCTCCAATGGTCCACGCCGTGGATGGGTGTACCTGGTTCAGGCAGGTCGCCACACAACGACGCAACAGACTGGTGTGTACCTTGTACGCTCTACCGACCAAGGGCAGTCCTGGTCCTCGTCCATTCGTGTTGATGACAATCAACTCAACAACGATGTCTTTATGCCTGCTGTTGCCGTTGATCCGCTCACTGGTGCTGTTGGGGTGCTTTACTACAGCTCACAAAACTCACCCGACAATACCGGTGCTGATGCGTACTTGGCGATTTCGCGGGATGGTGGCTCGACGTGGCGACGTTTTCGCCTGACACCGCAGACGTGGTACTTCCGTTCGCCGAACACCGTCTCACCGCAAGGTGGAACAGGAGGAAACTACTGGGGCGATTACACAAGCATCGCAGCATGGGGCGGTAAATTTTATCCATGCTGGTGGATGCCCGATTCCCCAACTGGTGCGATGTCAACCAATGACACGTATGTGGCGATTGTATCGCTCGGTCCTCGTCCCGTCGAAAATTTCACGCTGACCAATTCTTACCAGCGACCCGCTCAACGATTATGTGCTCATCGTGTATCGAGACGGACAACAGATAGCACAGCTCCCCGCAGGGACGACATCCTACACCGATAGCGGTCTCAACGATGGTCAGCAATACACCTACGAGATTGTTGTCCGCACTGCCGATGGTTTAGAAAGTACACCCACGACGGCAACGGTGTTTACCGGTGGTGCACTCGAACCGCTCCCACCGAGCGATGTGATTGCCAAGCCACACAACGATGGTCTGGAAGTTTTCTGGAGGAATCCATCGGTGCACGTGGATAGTTCCTTTTTCCATGATTTTGATCGGATCGTTTTCT
>JBBIUD010000013.1:0-13955 GCA_037440485.1 Chlorobiota bacterium | reverse complement strand
TCAAGCCTGGGTGAACGCGGTGCGGTCTGGACAATACCGCCACTACTACGCGCAGCAGTATGGCTGGCGGCTATCGGGAACAGGTGCGCACAGTGATACCAGCGCTTAGCGCCCGCCGCTGATCGAGATGCGAAGTTCGACTCCCACTTCTGTAACGCTGAAGCCAGGATTGGCAGCACCGGTAGTGAATTCGCCGTTGTACCGGAAAAATGCAGTTGCCGTAACCAGCCGGCTCAGCGTATAGCGTGCTCGCGGTTCGATAAGGAAGGAGCGGCGCCCATCTACTTCGGTGCCATTGGTGCTTTGCTGCGCTTGTGCTGTCCGCTGACCAAGCAGAAAGGTACGCCGGCTGCTGGCGCGATAGGAGGCTATCAGCGAGAATTCGACGTCGTTTTTCAAGTCAATGCCCAGCAGCGGAAAGCTAAAGCCCCGGAGCGCATAGTTGGCATTGAAGGCAAGCTCGTTTTGAACTTCCTCGGTCAGTGTTCGTGCTGCCGCGGCGATGCTGTAGTTGGTTCGGGAGTTGTAGCGAAGGTTTGCTGTGAGCAGTCCTTTGAGCTTTTTTTCGTCGAACGAAAAGATTGCTCCCACCAGCGGCTGGAACTGCATCTGGACGGTTTGCGCATTGACAACGCGCCCATTGTCGGTTGTGTAGGCGCTTTCGGTGTAGATTGTCTGGTAGGCATGCTCGAGTGTGATGCGCTGGGCAAATTGTTCGAGTATCCAAAATTTTTCGATCCCTTCCCAGCGGAGCGACCAATTGACCTGGGGTAAATAGCGCTGCAGAACTCCCGGCAAAAACTCGAATGCTTGCAGCCCGGAAATGAATGCATCGGTCATTGCATTCTGGAGCGCCAATTGCTCTTCGATGGTGAGCGAGTCTTCGTTTTTATTGCCGATGATTTGCGCGCGCAGCGTGCGGTAGCGCTCGACGACCGTTTCGGGACGGTTGTTGAATGCGGCAAAGACGAGCCAATAGGGCGCCGTCAGGAACGTGCGCTGGTACTGCTCACTAAGTGTTACATTGGTGAATGTCATCACCCCTTGCGCATCGGTGGTGGTCAGTTGATTACGGTTGATCCCGAACTGTGTTCTCCAGTTGAGATCGAGTGTTGCCCCTTTCCAGAGCGGGCGGGTGGTGCGGATTTCAAGACCGGTTTGTTGCGAGATGTTGTCCTGGAATTGTGCGTTCGGCGGGCGAATGCCGATGTCTTCCCAGAATGCGACGAAGGGAAAGTGTGGGGTCAATCGCATTCCGATGCTGGCGTGCGGATAGCGGACCAATCCGAGCTGATATGCTGCCGATGGACCTAAAAAGAGTTCACTGCCGCGTCCGGTCAGCATCCGTCCCCAAAGGTTGGAAACGCCGGTTCCGCCGAATGCACCGGGTGTGTTGGCAGTGTTGGTTTGTGTAAAGCTGATGGTCAGTTGCTGGTAATCGAAAAAGATCGAGCGAAGGACATCGAGTGCTTGACCGATCGGCGTGGTCTGCTGCTGCACTGTATCGCGTTGACCGGGGCGGCGCGCGGGTGTTTGCTCGATGCCGAACCAGCTATTGGTCATCGCCTGCAGGCGCAGGTTTGCATTCCAGCGGATCGTATTGGTGTAGCCCACCTGCTTAACGGCATCGCGCAAGCGGGGATCGGGTTGCAGCGGGTCGTTCCAGGAATAGGTCGTTGTGAACGTGCCCGATAGGTCCAGGAAGCGATTGAGATTGCCCACGTTCGGTAGCAGGGGGCGGAAGGTGAGGGTTGTTGTTTGTTGCACCGAGATGGGCATACCGAGATTGAGCCGGCGACCATCGCCAAAAAAGATTTGCCGAAAGATCTCCGAACCGGTGCGCTGCCGACCGAGCGGATCGAGTTCGAGCGGCACCAGCGTGTTGGTCTGGGAGAGTTGATAATCGAGCATAGGAGAGAGCAAGCCGCCTTCGGTGAACTTCCACTGAATCGAAGCAGAATTGGTTGCGGTAAATCCGCGCTCGACCGGCGACGGGAAGGGCAAAAACCACGATTGCTCGGTGCGTCGGTAGCGCGACAGTCGTGTCGAAAGCGAAATGTTCTGCGGCAGAAGATTGATCTTCCAGCCAGCATAGGTTTCCAGCAAAGGAATGCCGTTCATCCACCCGCCGAGCGAAAGCTGCGCCAGCGATGCCGGCAGCGGTAAGGCGTACTGTGCTGTCAGGTCCCACTGCCAGCGGAAGCGCTCAGCATAGACAGGAGATTGCTCAGCTTCTTGCGTGTAGGCGTAGCCGAGAACTAATCGGTTGAGCGTCTCTTTGATCAGCCAAAATGAACTGGGGATGCCAAAGCGAAAGCCGAGAACACTCCACTGGAACTGAGCAAGGCGCGTCCGCGAGCGGCGACGAACGTAGTCAGCGCGGTCGAGCGCTTCTTGCTGGGTACCGCCCGCAGCTAGCACGCTAGAATACGCCATCATTGCTGCTTGCTCGACGTTGACGTCGCTTTGTGCGGCAAAGACCGGCAAACGTTCGCGGACTGTCCGTGTCATGGTAAACGGAATGCGAGCATCTTTCCAGTCCTTCGGAAGAAATTTCTCGAAGCCGAGTTCGAGCGTGAATGTAAAATCGCGTGCTTGTTCGCGTGTGCCGAAGCGCTCTTCAAGGCGGTGGAAGAAGGGATTCGACTGCGTGTAGGCGGTGCGAATGTTGCCAAGGTCAGCAAGCTTGACATCGAGGTTGGCTGTTCCGGCCCAATCGGTGCGAGCGTCGGGTTCGACCAAGCGTAATTCGTCTGCCCAGATTGTCGTGCTGAGCGCTTGTGGGCAACGCTCACGCGGATTAGCAATGCCGATCGAGATGAACATGACCCGTGTCAGGAGCGGATTGCCCTGGATGGCAAATCGCGCCAGCGGTTCGCCAGGCACCGGATAGGTCATCCGCTGCCACTGGAGCAGGCTGTCCCGCTGCGCTTTCAGTGCTGCAAGTGTTTGGAGAGGAATCGCCACGTTCCGCCACTGCCGAACGATCGGGGCGCGGTACTCGTAGTAGTTGGCGGTGTCAATACCGAAGCGAATAAAAAATTGCGGTGCGCTCGTATCGGCTGGTGTGAGCAGCAGCGAATCCGGTGGCACGTAGTCCTGCCCGCCGACACCTTTGATGAATACTTTCAGCGTGCGGTAAAAGAAAAAATCCAGCGGACGGAAAAAAAAGCGTGTCGCTCGCCGCTCATCACCGCACTGGAGGTTGGAGACTCCAACCGAGAGCGACTGTTCGTTGAGCAGAATATCGTTCTGGAAGTCAGGATTGGCAAGGTTGCGAGGTGGCTGCACTCCAGGCGGCATGGTGTAATAGTCCGGCGGTCCAGAATTTTCTTCGCGGTTGACAAACGAAACTCTGATGACGGTGTCGTTGGAAACCGCACTGTTCTGGATTTGTGCGTAGTTGGTGCGCTGCCATTGGGCACCGACAAAGCGCCAATCGGCGATCGAGACCTTGATACGTCCTCCTTTGAACCACACGCGGACGTACTGAATGTTCGAAAACAACGGATTGCCCACGATACGTTTTGCACCGCGGAGAGGAATGCGGTAGAGTCGCCAACCGTTGGTGCCACCACCGACGACCTGCGGATTTGCGTCGGAGGGATCGAGATTGACTTCGTAGCTGAAGTAGCTGTCGTCGAGCGCGATGGTCTGCCCGTTCTGCTTGTTGAGAATTTCCGTGTCGGGAAACTGCCCCAGCTCGGATTGTGCGGCATTGCCTTCGAAGTTGTTCCAGCGGAGGAAGTCTTCGTCGGTTTGTTGCTCGTTTGGTTTGGTGAAATTGAAAAAGTAGTCATCGCGCGACGGGTCGTCTTCTAAGTTCAGCGGGTATGGGTAGGCAGCCCGCTCGCCGGCGTTGTCGAGAGCATCAATGCCAATGTCCTCGCCGGGGTCAATGCGTCCGTTGGGAATGGGAGCGCCAGCCGTGATGCCGTCTTCGGTGTTGAGGCGATAGTTGGGAATGATGTCTTCGCTGATTTGCCCTAAGTCAATGAACATCCGTGCGCCTGGCTCCCGATCCTCGATGCGCATCATGATGTCAATGAAGTCAATGTTGTCGAGGTCGAAGTTGGCGTTGAACGTCGAGATCAATCGTTGCATGCCAGCCCAGAGCCGCTCGCGATTGGCGGGGCGTTGTTGCCATGGATTTGCCTTGACTGAATCCCAGCGGGGATTGAGCGTGTCGAGGTAGTCGGGATTGGGATTGTAGATGCCGCGCCGGTCCGGGTCGAATGTGATCACAAGCGGAGACAGTCGCGATTGCCCCTGGACGGTTTGCCGGTTGGGATAGATTTCGGCAATCGGGACACGGGGCAAGAAAAAGTTGTACCAATAAAGCTTGCCACGGTAGAGCGCTCGGCGTTCGTGCTCAGAATCAATGGCAGAATCAACCGGCGGTGATGAATGCGTCCAGAGTGTGCCGGTCAGTCCCATCGAGATAAAGCGCTGGGCACCTTCGAAGTCGTCAATATAGGCAGCTGCCTGGTTGTTGTCGACCGGAATTTCTGAGATGCGTTTGTTGGGAACGGGCATCTGCTGTGCCCACTCACCGCGGAAGGTAATGGTGGAGCGTTCCTTGGTGCTGAAAAAGGGTAGCCAGTTGAGTGCATCGGTGAGCCATTGGGCGTTCCAGTTGAAGTTGGCATCGAAACCGAGCATCGTGTTCGAGATAGGTTCTTCGCCGATGCGAACGCGGTCAACAAGCGCGGCAGTGTTGAAGTTCATCAGAGTGCTGCCTAGCGTCAGCGAGGCGTTGCGGGTGCGCGAAAGCACAAGGTCCGCGCGCATTCCCAGCAGCGTCCGCGTTTGAATGTTCATGACGTCGTTGGATTCATACTCGATGACCAAATCACTGCCAGCAGCTTGCGCTTGTGGATTGCGGATGCTGACCATGCCCGAATAGTAGTCCACGACGTAGTCATCGTTTTCTCGCAATTGTCTGCCGCTCCAATAGACCCGCACACTACCTGGAGCAACGTTGAATCCCAGCGAGATTCGTCCGGCGGTTTGTCCCTGTACGTCGCCGACGATAAGCCATCGGTCCTGGGCGGTTTGTTGCTGTGCGAAGGCTTTCTGGACGTCATAGACGGCGCTGTAGTAGTACTGCTTTGCCAGTGCGGGATTGCCACGTCGCGCAAAGGCGGAGTCCAAGCCTTCGCGGAATGGCTCCAGCCAGGGGAAAATGATTTCACCGCGGACGGGGTTGAAGTATGGGCTTCCGCCAGCGGCTTGCTGTTGCTGACCGGGAAGCGCGCCCTGACCGGGATTGAATCCAGCGCCTGCCTGCTGCTGCGTCGGTGGAGCACCACCGGTAAAATCGAAGAGTCCATCTCCTGGCGGTTGCCCGGTTGCATTATTGACCCGATCAACGCCGAGTGCTGTCACAAGCTTGTCGGATGTGCCATCGAGAATGTCGGTCGAGTCGTTGTTTGTGCGCAGGTAGTAGATGTTGATGCGTGCGTCCTGGGTGGATACATTCGTTGCGTTGATGAAATAGATGTTCCGCATTTGCCGCGCCCACAAGTTTGTAAAGCCCGGTTGCAGATTGGGTCGGTAGATGAGCTTGAGAATGAGCGTGTCGCCATCTTTTGCCGTTGCCGAGAGAGTGCCGTGGTAGAGGTCGTCGTCTTTCGCTGGCGATGGACCTTCGGTGCGATAGGCAACAGCGTATGTGCGGTCGCGACGAAAGCCCCAGATGTCGAGAGTGCCAAGATTGGGATTGAATGTAAACCTCGTTGGGTCGAGCCGCACAAATCGTCCGCGTTCGATCTTGCCCTGCTCGATGCGAACCGATGGGCTTTTCATTGCCGCCGGATACCGTTCTCCTTGGGCAAAGCGAATCGGGGAGAGCGTGTCGTAGGCAATCACCTCGATACCGCCGACGGCTTGATCGCGAACGTCGGCAGTGCTTTCGTACACTTCGATCTCTTTGACCAACAACGGACCGGCAGGCACGGGGACGGGAGTGGTCAGTTGCCAGTATTGGCGGTAGAGCGCTTTGTAGGCAGTGTCGAGGAAATAGTGGTTTTCGGCGTAGTCGTAGGCGCGGAGGACAAACGTTGTTCGGGCAGCACCGCTATTGGCGCGGAGGATGCGCCGTTCGGCACGGCGTTGTGCGCCGATAGTTTTCAAGTAGAGCGGACCAAATTGAAAGTCTGCTCGTGCGCCAAAGAGTGCTTGCGAGCCGCTGATGAAGGTGCTGGTGGTCGGTAGCTGCACGTTACCAAGCTCGACCAGCTTGATGATGTCGTCGTCGTAGCCTTCGTAGCCGATCTTGAACCGGTTGTCGAAGTCGAATTGGCGCAGCGTATTCCAATCGGTTCCCAGGCGGAATTTATCGCCGATGCGCGCACTGACGTTGAGCTGAATGTTCTGGGAAAACAGCGGCGCTGATTGGCTTTGACCGAATGCACTCGATGCACCAAGATTTTGCGAGTCCCATCGCCATCCAGCGCGGAGGTTAACTTCACCGTTGACGGTGATGCTGATTTCTGGTTTGCCGAAAATGGTGGTTAGTGGATTGGGTGGCAACGGAATCGAAATGCCCGACGATTGCGCCAAGAGCTTTGCCAGATTACCACCGCTGAGCGCGCGCTTCAGATCGTAGCTGGTCGCCAGTGAATCCCAAATACGCCGGCTCTGCATACGACGCCGCTCGGCAAGGTAGGCATCCAATTCGATGGTGCGGGGGATCGAAACATCAATCCCTCCGATTTGCTCGTGAATGGTGACGGTGCCACTTGTATCGAGCTGCTGAAGAATTTCCAATCCGGTCGGGCGGCGGCGATAGGTGCTATCGCTGTAGCGAAGCGGGGAGCGGCGGTAGGTCCGTACGCTGTCGGCAAGCATAGTGCGACCAGAACGTATGCCGCTTGCGACGGCAAGAGCATAGACGCTGCTGGCAAGGCTGCAGGCGACAATAGCAACAATGGCTGCAACCTGTCGCACGACAGGTACTGCGCAAACCGAATGGATACTCACGCTATGAGTTGCTCACAAAACAACACCAACCTCTTCCGCGTAATGTCTGTTGGGACTGCGGAAGCGCTTGCAACAATCCAAGCGGGTAGCACTATGTGACGATAGCTAGCTGTATGACTGGTGGTACTTTTCCGCTGCAACCCAAAAATACAGGATTGATTCTGCATCCTCCGGCATACCAGCCGGTGACAGGTGACGAACGGCGCGGTTCGGTGTTGTAGCACGCAGAGAGAAGCTCCCGTATTTTCGCCCGCGCTCGGCGGTGGGATGTGCTCCCGCAGCTCTCCTTTCAAGCAGCGCTGTCGTCGTTTGTTTGTGCATCTATTGCTGGCATGGTTATACGCGTATTCGTTGCATTGCTGATTGGTTGGTTTTGTGCCGTCGGTGTGGCGGCACAGACGCACGTTCTTGCCTGGCAGTCGAGTACACGTCAGGTTATCCCGCTCGATGGTCGCTGGCAGCGTTCGCTCGACCAGGGGCGCACGTGGGACGACGTACAGCTTCCGCGAGCTGATGAGGGGGCTGACCAAATCCACTACCGCAAGATTGTTTTTCTCGATAGCGGTGCACTGACGCGCATCTGGCATCTTGCCTTCGGTGGTGTGCGCGATGCAGCCGAAGTCACCGTCAATGGTCAGTACCTTGGGCGATTTTTTAGCGGGCAAGTGCCATTTTCGGTGGCGATACCAGGACGCATTTTGCACCCCGGGCGTAATACAATCGAGATCGTTGCCATTGCTGCATCGGAACAGTCGCAGCTCCAGACACGCTTGCAGTGGCGTGCGCCGGACCGCCCGCTGGGAATTGTGCGGCAGGTTGCGTTGATTGGAAGTGCGCCGATTTACTTTGAGCGTATCACGACCGACCAGCGGATGCAGGCAGGCACAGCAGTTCTTCATGCCACAGCGCTTGTGACTGCATCGCGTACAGGAGCAGCGCAATCAGCGGTCGTGCGAGCAACACTCTTGCTCAACGGAACAGTCGTTGCCACAACTGACCAAAGTGTTACACCCGTTCACGAGCGCACGCTACCAGTGCATGTCGAGTTGCGCATTCCTCAACCGAGGCTGTGGACACCGCAGTCGCCGGTGCTCTACCAGCTCCGCTGCGAGCTTCTTGCTGGCGGTCAAGTCCTCGATGAGCTCAATCGGGATATTGCTGTTCGCCAGATTCGCCCTGCGCGCATCGGAAATGGCTTTGTGCTGTTCACGAGTGAGAATGACTCGGCACAGGTACTGCCCGCCAAGGGTGTCCTCTATGTTGACCAGTGGCGCCGTGCTGCTGATGGCAGCCTTCATCCCCCAGACTACCAGCGGGACGTCCAACTCATCGAGCAACTGGGAGCAAACCTTGTGTACTGTGCCTGGCTTGCACCGTCGCAGGAGTTTATTGAGCGATGCAATAGAGCTGGGTTGATGGTGCTGCTGGATCTACCCTTTGGCATGCTGCCGACGCCCTATTTCTCGGAAGAGGAACTACGCACGCGTGCGCAGAACACTGCCATTCGTATGCGCGATGCATACGACGATCATCCCAGCGTTGTTGGTTACGTTCTGGCAAATGCACTCGACGTTGCCGATGCGGGTGTTCAGGAGTACCTGCGCGCTGTTGCGGCGATACTGCGTCGCCAAGATGTCTTGCGGGTAGCAGTGGTGCCGGCAGGTCATCTGCTGCCGGAAGGATTGCCACTGGATGCAGTGCTGGTTAGCGACCAACTCTACACGCACCATCGCAGCAAGCTCCCGGACCAGCTTGCACGCACAGTGCGAACGCTCTCGGTGCCGTGGGCACTAATCGGTGGAGTACTGGTCCAACCCTTCAATCGGAACGGATACGCCGATCCATTCTCCATCGAAGCACAGGCTGAATACATCAGCCAGCTCTACCGCCTGGCGAGCACGAACAATGCTGGCGGCTTGGTTGTTCGTTCGTTCTGCGACTATCGCTGTCTCTACCCCGTTCTCTCTACAAACCAGCCATACGACCCGGTATGCTATGAGGGTTTGCTCGATACGACGCGACGGCGACGGTTAGGGTTCGAAATGCTTCGTGCGCGGTTTCTCGGCGAAACCGAACCACTGCTTCAAGCGGGCAGCTACGATGCTGGTACGCCGTATATCTTTCTGGCAAGCGGCATGGGTGCGGTGTTGTTGCTATTCTGGCTCTTGAACCGCTCGCGCCGTTTTCGGGAATACATGCTGCGAGCATTCATCCATCCACACAATTTTTTCGTTGACATTCGCGACCAGCGGATTCTCTTGCAAGGGCAAACCCTTCTATTGGCAGTAGTCATTGCCACAACGTATGCGCTGGTACTGGCAACCCTGCTCTACGTCACGCGCGATAATCCTGCGGCAGACTACTTGAGCAATGTGCTGGCACTGTCGCCAGCAGGGAAAGCGCTCTATATCCAGCTTGCCTGGTCACCGTCGCTGGCGCTGACGGTTGTCGAACTTATTGTCTTGGTCAAAATCGTTGTGGTTGCCGTGATTATCCGCGCAGTAGCACTGGCAGCCTCTCGAATGCTTTTATTTGCCGACGCGCTGACGATGGTTGTATGGGCATTGGTGCCTATGGTGTTGTTCCTTCCTGTTGCAACCGTCCTCTTTCGGCTGTTGGAGGTAACGCCGCCGCTGCTGTGGTTTGGTGTGCTCGGTGCGACAACGCTGTGGAGCATCGCGCGGCTATTGCGCGCTATGGCGATAGTCTTTGAAGCTGCTCCGCTGGTGGTGTATTCGATTGGGGCAGGTGCCATTGTCGTCGTCGCAGGCGTCGTGCTGATGGTGCTTCAGTCGCAGGCAGGGGTAAAAACGTATATCGGGTACTTTACCATGCTCTTTTTCCCGTAAAATGCTGCCATGTATTTTGCGTTTTTTATAACAGTGGAAAGCTACGGTGTCGTTGTTCTGTGTTGTTACACCACTGGCTATCGAGGATGTTGTTCGACGAGCTATGAACATCCATCGCATCGTTTCTCCGGCAACACCAGCGCAGCTCAAGTCTGAGCTTGAATTGAGCGAGCGCGAGCAGATCATTTTGCGGGCTGTGATCCAAGCCTACGTGCTGCGTGCAGCACCGATCGGCTCGCATACGCTTGCCCGTATGCTGGCGCGGACGCTGGGTCTATCGCCAGCAACGATCCGCAACGTGATGGCGGAACTGGAGGATCGCGGTTATCTGACACATCCGCACGCATCGGCTGGGCGAATTCCCACCGACAAAGGCTATCGCGTCTATGTGGATTACCTGATGCACCAGGGACGGCTCAGCCAGCGCGAAGAACAAACACTGCGTGACAATTTATCCTCGGTCAGTGGTGAATTGGCGCTGCGGACGGCCTCACGCATTCTGGGTGAGCTGTCGCATCTACTCGGTGTGGCGCAACTGCCCAGTATTCGCGATTTGGTGATTCGTCGCGTCGAACTTGTTCCGCTGTCGTCGCAACGCTTTGCAGTGGTCGTTGATCTTGAATCCGATGTTGTCCGGACCGTGACGCTCGAAACGAATGTCGGACTCAATCCCACCGAGCTTGTTCAGCTTGCTCAGCTTCTCAACGAACGCCTCTCCGGACGGACGCTCGATTTCGTCCGCCGAAACTTTTCTCTCTTGCTGCAGGAGCGACTGAGCCATCCAGTCTTGCGAGTCTTTGCCGATTCGATTGACGTGCTCTTTGCCCAGCACGAAAGCCAGCGAGTCTATGTTGCCGGTGCCCAGCAGCTCGTTCAGTTGCCGGAGTTCTCTTCGCCGGAACGTTTCCGCGCCGTCATCGAGCTTCTCGAAAACGAGGAAATGATCATCCACCTTCTCGATAGCTCCGGCGATGCGTCGGTGCACGGTGTGCAGGTCAAAATTGGCTGTGAACTGGGCGATCGGCAACTGACCGACTATGCGCTGATTTCGACGCGCTACCGTATCGGATCGGCAACGTATGCAATTGGGGTGGTTGGACCAAAGCGGATGAACTACGCCAAGATGATGGCTCTGGTCGGGGAGGTTGCTTCCTTGCTTGCACACCAGCACAATCATAACACACCAACAGGAGAATGACAACTGTCCGCATCGAACACGTCACCAAAACGTTCGACGGTGCCGATACCAGCGCTTTGTCGAATGTGAGTCTCCGCGTCGAGACAGGGGAGTCTGTTGTCGTCGTAGGTCCATCTGGTTGCGGCAAAAGCACCCTTCTCCGCATTATTGCTGGATTAGAGCCTGTCACCAGTGGGGACATTTACTTCAACGACCAGCGCATCACGGCACTGCCGCCCCAGCATCGCGATGTAGGGATGGTTTTTCAGAACTATGCGCTCTATCCCCACATGACGGTGGCGGAAAATCTTGCCTTTCCGCTGAAGGTGCGCAAGGTGCCGCGTGCAGAGCAACAGCACCGTGTCAAGCAGGTCGCAGCGATGCTTGGCTTGGAAGCGTTACTTGATCGTTACCCGAAGCAGCTATCGGGCGGGCAACAACAACGCGTTGCTGTGGGTCGGGCATTGGTTCGCTCACCGCGTGTGTTTCTCTTCGATGAACCGCTGTCGAATCTTGATGCGAATCTACGCGTTGAGATGCGGACCGAGCTTGCCGCGTTGCAACGCCGACTGGGAATCACGACGCTCTATGTGACACACGATCACGTCGAGGCTATGACGATGGGCAATCGCATTGCGGTTCTTCGCGGTGGTGCCCTTGTGCAGGTTGGGACACCAGAGCAACTCTACACCAACCCTGATCACCTCTTTGTTGCGACGTTTTTAGGAACGCCGGCGATCAATACACTGGCGGGTACTCTTATACGCGACAGTGAGGGAGCTGTCTTTACCGCATCAGAGGCACCGGTACGGCTGCACGTACCTGGCTCGGTCTTGCGTCAGCCACTGGCGCGCCCAATGCAGTCCGCCGTGCTTGCGATTCGTGCTGAGTACGTTACGCTTGCAGATCAAACGCCAGCCGATGCCGATGGTGTCGTGGAAGCGATCGAGTACGCCGGTCACGAACACATCGTGTATGTCCGGCTGGGGCAGAGTCTGATTGCGCTACGCTCCGGTGCGGTGGCTGGAGTCTCGCCGGGTCAGGCTGTCGGTGTCTGTTTTGATCGTGAGCGCGTGCTGCTGTTCGATGAATCGGGCGGCAGGCTGTAGAGCTTTAGGCACGCTGCGCAAGGACCACGCCAGTGACAGCAATAGTCCCACCAACCCAGAATGCCAGCGGTGGCAGTTCTCCCAGTACAATCCACGAGATCACAACAGTCATGACCGGCTGGAGATTATTGAACACCGCAAGCCGACCAGCTTCCATGCGGCGCAGCAGAACGTACCACAGTGCCCAGCCAACACCGCTGGTCACAATCCCCAGATATGCGATTTCCAGCCACTGAGCCAGTGAAATGGAGTCTATCGGTACAAGCCCACCCGGAACCACAAGAGCGACGGGAATAAACAGCACCATTCCCCAGAGCATGCCCAGTGCTGTCGTCGGGAGCGCGCCGTAGCGCTGCACTAACGGACGCCCCCATACCGTGTAGAGTGACCACGCACAACTGGCAGCGAATTCCATCAGATTGCCGAGTGTGCTCCGATCCTGCAGCCATGCACCACGCCCAACGGCAACGATTGCTGCACCAATGACCGCTAACGCAACACCGATAAGTTTTTCGCGCGTGAATTTTTCCTTGAGCAGGACGCGGGCAAAAAGCAGCACAAACACCGGCGAGAGCGCAAAGGCTAATGCTGCATTGGGTGCGCTGGTATGGTGGAGACCGGCGACGAAGAGAAATTGGTTGATCGGCATATTGAGCATGCCGAGCACAGCAAAGCGCCACCAATCGCGCCACTCGATGCGCCAAATGTTTTCTCCAGACCAGCCACGCACCGCAAACCACCCCGCATAGGTCAGCACCGAGAACACGCCCCGATAGAAAACAATCGTTGTCGCTGGGATACTCGTTACTGCTGAGCGTGCAACAACGTGTGTGCTGGAGGCAATCAACTGTTGGATAAAGACCAGAAAGGGTGTGTTCATCAACGAACCGATACAGTTAGCCAGCAATTGGGTGCGCAAAACTGTACCGATTATTGCGCTGCCAGCGGTACCGTATCTTTGCGCCCACAGTAACTCTCCACCACCGACTCGTCGAGTACGCATGAAGAGTATGACAGCGCTCAGCACTGCAACGCTGAGCGAGCACGGTATTCGTGCTGTCGTCGAAATACGCAGCGTCAACGGGCGCTACCTGGAAATTACTGCTCGCCTTCCCAAGCAACTCTCGCACAAGGAAATCGAACTGCGAGAAATTATCCGCAGCGCTATCCACCGAGGCACTGTGCAGGTTAGCGTCAAAACTGATAGCGACGCGCCACTGGCGACAACCCTTAGCGCAGAGCGAATCGAAGCCTATTGGACGATGCTGGAAAAGCTGCGCAAAAAACTCAAGATCGCTGAACCACTGTCATTGGGCGATATTCTCCGCATCCCGGATGTGTATGCCACCGACGATACCGTTGCTCTCGAGCAAGCCGAGCAAGAATGGAAAGTGGTTGCCAAGGCTGTGCGCGCAGCGCTCTCGAGCTTGGAGACGATGCGGAAAAACGAGGGCAAAGAGCTGGCAAAAGATATCCGCGCTCGCATGAAAAACATTGAAGAGCGGCTCGATGCTATCGAGCACCGAAGCATGCAGCGCGTGCCGGAAGAACGCGAACGCTTGCGCTCGCGCATCGCCCAGCTTTTTGAGTCGGATGAAATTGATGAGCAGCGTTTGCAACTGGAAATATTGCTGCTTGCCGACAAGCTCGATTGCTCCGAGGAAATCGTTCGCATGCGCAGCCACATCAAGTTTTTTGCCGAAGCGCTCAAAAGCACCGAACCGGTCGGGCGCCAGCTCACATTCTTGCTGCAAGAGATGAACCGCGAAATCAACACGATCGGCTCGAAAGCCAACGACGCGACTATCAGCCAGCACGTTGTTGCGATCAAGGAGG
>JBBIUD010000012.1:0-13987 GCA_037440485.1 Chlorobiota bacterium | reverse complement strand
CATATAGCGTGGATCAACGCCAGCAGCATGTCCAGCACGGTACCGCGCCAGCGGACGGAGGTTATGTCGCACGACCGCTTGCTCACTGGCAACAATCAGTGCACCTGCTCCATCGTTGAGCGATGATGAATTTCCGGCAGTAACAGTACCATTTGCTCGAAATGCTGGCGGAAGCTTTGCGAGTTTCTCGATTGATGTATCCGGTCGCGGACCTTCGTCGCGATCAACGAGGACGACATTGCCTTTAGCATCCCGAATCGGAACAGGCACAATTTCGTCCTGCAAAAACGCATCCTCATAGGCTTGGAGCGTCAGCCGATGTGAACGCAGCGCATACTGGTCCTGATCATCGCGATTGATGTGGTAGCGCTCGGCGACATTTTCAGCCGTTTCGCCCATTGATTCCAGCGGGAAGAGCTTCTCCATCGCTGGATTGGGAAAGCGCCAGCCCAGCGCAGTGTCGTATGCTGTCAAATTCCCAAACACAGCCCTGCCGCTGACATTTTTCGGGAGCACATACGGAGCGCGAGACATTGATTCAACTCCGCCAGCAATAATGAGCTCAGCTTCCCCAGCACCGATTGCACGCGCGGCAACAATGATGGCTTCAAGCGACGATGCACACAGACGATTGACCGTCACACCGGGCACTCGATGCGGAAAACCCGCAAGCAACAGTGCCATTCGTGCGACGTTACGGTTATCTTCTCCCGCTTGATTGGCGCATCCCAGGATCACGTCGTCAATAGCAGCAGGGTCCAGGTGCGTTCGCTCGACAAGTGCCCGCAAGACATGTGCTGCCAGATCATCAGGACGCACGGAGCTTAGCGCGCCGCCATACTTACCGACCGGTGTGCGAAGAGGGCTGCACAGAAATACATCACGCATCATGGTCATTGCGAAAGGTATTGCAAACTGGCATTGATTTTTTCGAGTGCATTGGCAAAGGTAGCCTCTTTCGAGCGTTCATTTTCGATGACCTCCGGCTTGGCACGCTGCAAAAAGTTTTCATTTGCCAGCCGTGCGCGCGTTTGAGCAAGCAAATGTTCTAATCGTGCTCGTTCGGTCTCGAGTCGCTCTCGCTCACGCTCAATGATGTGTTCACCAACAGTCATCACCATTTCGACCCCACCAACTATTGCGGTGAGCGCACCGCGTGGTTTGGGTGTATCCGTCGTCAGGAACGTTGGCAGTTCAACGCGAGCCAGTGACGCAATCAAGCGAGCATGAGTAGCCAGTAGGTCGTGCACGTGACTATCAACACGGAAGGCTATCGGTGGAGTCTCCGATGGCTTGAGATTTGCTGTCGCTTTCAACATGCGGAGCTGCTCGATAACATTCATCAGCAACGTCATATCCCGTTCAGCTTCCGGCATTTCATAGTCTGGCTTGTGTTTCGGTAGCAGCGTCGTGCAAAGCGATTCATTCGAACTGCGCAGACCCAACCGATGCCAGATTTCTTCCGTGATAAATGGCATGAGCGGGTGCAGCAGTCCTAATGCATCCTCGAAAACTGCCAGAGCAAAACGGATAAGGCGCTGCTGAATATCGAGCGATTCGATACTCTGCAATCGAACCTTGAGCAATTCGATGTACCAATCGCAGTAGTCATGCCAGAAAAAGTCGTAGAGCGTTCGAACGTACTCGTTGATTCGGTAGCGTTGTAGGTGCTCATCAACCAGTCGGATCGTTGTCTGCAGGCGCGATCGTATCCAGCGTTCTGCGAGGCTGAGTTCGTGTTCGTCGAGTTGGGGTGTTCGCTCAGCACCAACACCGGCATCATCGGCTTTGAGCGCCAAAAATCGCGCGGCATTCCAAAGCTTATTGGCAAAGTTTCGTCCCAGCTCCATTTGCGGTGCATCCTGCGTGATTGGGTCCACGGTTATCCGCACATCCTGACCAACAGGTGCAAGGTAGAGCACTGTGTACCGAACAGCATCGGCACCATAGGTTTCAATCAAGCGGAGTGGATCGGGTGAATTACCGAGCGACTTGGACATTTTCCGTCCTTTATCATCGCGAATGATGCTTGTGAAATACACATCGCGGAATGGAACAACGCCCCGGAAGTAGAGCGACGCCATAATCATTCGCGCTACCCAAAAGAAGATGATGTCCGGACCAGTCACCAGCAGATCCGTTGGCAGATAAGTGCGCAGAATTGGTGTATCCTCGGTTTCCCCATCGTGGAGCCACCGCATGGTGGTCAACATCCACAGCCACGACGAAAACCATGTATCGAGTGAGTCCTCATCTTGCCAGACTTCACTATCGGGCGCAAGACCCAACTTGGCGCGTGCATGGTCAGCATCGCGAGCAGCAGTGTACCGACCATCGCGAGTGTAGAAAACCGGAATTCGATGTCCCCACCAGATCTGACGCGAAATACACCAATCGCGGATATTGCGCATCCAGTGTTCGTAGGTTTTGAGCCAGTGCTCCGGATAAAAGCGAATTTTTCCATCGAGAACCACCTGCAAAGCTGGCTCGGCGAGTGGCTTCATGCGGACGAACCATTGATCGCTGTAGAATGGCTCGATCGGTTCACCGCTTCGCTCCGAAAATCCGACGTTGTGAATGTAAGGCTGCTCTTGAAGAATAAGACCATGCAAGCGCAGATCGGCAATGATTCTCTCCCGCGCTTCGAAACGATCTAGCCCTGCATACGGACCGGCAATGTCGTTGAGCCGTCCATCAGGGTTGATTGATGCTAAAACCGGAAGCGAATGCCGAACACCGATCTCAAAGTCATTTGGATCGTGTGCAGGGGTAATTTTCAGGCAACCTGTTCCAAACGTGGGGTCAACGTAGCTATCGGCAATAATGGGTACGGAGCGATTAGTCAACGGAACGCGAACCGTTCTGCCAATCAAATGCCGGTACCGTGTGTCATCAGGGTGCACTGCAACGGCGACATCACCGAAGATTGTTTCCGGTCGGACTGTTGCCACGGCAATGTATTCATCGCTGCCGCCATCGAGCATATACTTGAGTGTGTAGAGTGTATCCTCTACCTGACGATAGACGACTTCTTCATCTGAGAGCGCTGATTGGAGTTTGGGCGACCAATTGATAATGCGTTTACCGCGGTAGATGAGCCCAGCATCGAACAGTCGGATGAACACCTCCCGCACAGCATTGGATGCGCTCTCATCCATTGTGAACAGAGTTCGCTTCCAATCACAAGAAATTCCCAGTGAGCGAAGCTGCTCGAGTATGATGCCGCCATACTGCTCCTTCCACTGCCAGACACGACGAAGAAACTCTTCGCGCCCCAGGTCCCAGCGTGTTTTCCCTTCGGTACGGAGAAGTTCTGCTTCGACCTTACTTTGGGTTGCTATACCCGCATGATCAAGACCGGGGAACCAACAGGCTACTTTCCCAAGCTTCCGGTGGTAGCGTATGTAGAGGTCTTGAATGGTGTTGTTGAGAACATGTCCCATTGTAAGAACACCAGTCACATTCGGTGGTGGCATCAGAATGCTGTAGCGCGGCTGATCGGTCTGATCGGGGCACGAAAAAAGCTCTAAGTGCAACCAGTGTTCGTACCACGTTTTCTCTACCGACGATGGATTGTATTGGCGATCGAAATGACGCTGCATGGTCGTTGAGAACGAAAGACATTTTGGGCTACAAAGATAGCAGCAAGCTAAACACCTTACTGCAGTACAATGAACACTCCTCCTTTCGCTTCCGCCGGACCGCTGCTGTCGAGCCAAACGCGCCAGTAATACGCACCACTTTGGAGTTGACTACCACTTGTCTGCTCGATCAACGGAATACTCAATTGGTTCTTTCCACTTTGCAAAACTGTGGTCATTGTATACACGCGCTTTCCTACCACGTCGAATATCTCGATGTGTGCTGTCGTGCTCTGCTCAAAACCATGGTAAACTATCGTGGCATTGAGAACTTGACCAACGCTTGCTGGATTGGGATAAACAACGACACTATCAATTTCAAGCACCGACGGCACGAACAAAACATACTCTGCCGTCGTTGTATTCCCTGATGCATCGCGCGCGGTTACCATGAGGATGTTGACGCCCCGTTCAAGCTCGACAGTTGCAGAGACTGCTGCACGAGCAAGTGGTTCTTGATTCCAGCGCTCATGCTGCAGGAGTTCGTCCGTTGGATAGAAGCGGTATTGCAGTGCACCGTTGGGCAATCTTATGCCATTGAGGCGAAGGATCAATGCTGTACTATCGCTGATTGCAATCCGTGCTGAATCGAGTATGGCGCAATCGAGCAAAACCTTCTGTGGTACGATTGTCGTATCGCTTGCAATGATGCCGTTCGCATAGAGGTGTACTGTTGGCGGCAAATTATCTACACGAGCCAGCAGTGGCACCGATGCGGTATTGTTGAACTGATAAAGCTCAGAATCCGGCAATAGAGTAAGTCGGAGCGTGGTTGTATCCGGCAGACTGAGTGTCGGTATCAATATTGACAACGTTGTATCACCTAACAACGTGCTAAACGTTTCCGGTATCGATGCCACATTGATGGGGACACCACCAGGACCGAGCATTTGAAATGTTCCACTTACCGGATGCGCCCGAGATCGCGACACAAGGTTGATTGCTTTAGCCGATGCGATGATGGTATCACCACGCAATGGAGAAACATCGTTGACTCCTAACGCTACAGCAAACTCCGGTCTTGGCGTATATGCTACTACTGCCGACCTGATTGTGCAACCACGAAAATCGGCACTATCACGCTGCAGCGTACAGACAATGCGCACGTATGGGTATTGCGCAGCATCTATTCTCTCGAGTGATAACCAGGTAGAATCAACCGAAGAGACAAGCTGCATTTGTTCGTTCGGGTCTTGCCCGCCCCAGACATCGAGCCGAACGCGCGCCGTTGATCGCTGCACATCGAGTTCAGCGCGATTCCACTGTTCCGCTGGACCAGCAATAGGAAGTATGATCTGACCTTCCAATGGGAAGATCGGTAGCGCAATAGTTGCAGAGACCGTATCACTACCGCCGGTTGCATAATCATCGCCAATGCGTTCGTAGTGGAACGGGCGATCATTTGCGCGCATACCAACAAACACATACGAGCGGCTCTGGCGAAGCGAATCAACAAGTTGTGCACCGTACTGAGCCAGGACCGATCGAAACGTTGCAGCATACTGCTGAAACTGTAGCGTCCATGCCCCTCCACAGGAGACAAGCACTACGTAATCATGTGGCAAGACAGTATCGCGGAGGAAAGAGATTAGCTCGCTGGCGCCACCATCGCTGCGACTAATTGGCGTTGTTGTCCACGTTGCGTACCAGCGGACTGTTTTCAGCTCACCGGTATGAGCCGATAGAATCGCCAGATGAACACCAATTTCATCGCTACGCTCGCTGGCAACATTTGTCCCTCCAATCCGAAGCCGATAAGCTGGCTGGATGGGTAACGCAAGTGAATCGTTTTGCGACGGTTGATAGCCCCCTGCCGACAGAAGCTCCAGACTAAGCGTTTTCGTCAGAGTCAGCGCGCCACCTTCAACCGGGGTTAGATTCACAGTGACACTGCGAGCCCAGCTCGTCGAGCCTCCTTGGACATGTTCAATGGTGTCGACTGCTGCACGGTTTGTTACAACAACCGGTACGATCAGCGGCGGCGACCATGACTGCCGCTCTGCATTATACCCACGAATTCGAATCTGGTACTCATTGCCCACAGCAAGCACAGACGGAAAGCGCCACTGGCAATGCGTTGGATACACTTCCACCGGATAGTCAATACTTGTGGCAAGTGTGTCGCCATTGGCATCAATAAGCAATGCTTGGTATTCAGAGTGGGATTGCCGACCGACTGGATTGAGAAAACGAACCACGGTATCGAGTGATGAGATATTCCAACCGGGTTGTGGTTCGACAGCGTAGAGTTGTTCGGCATATACGTACAGTGGAACAACGAGCGTCCGATCCGCTTGACTCCTTTGTGTAGAAATCTCAAAGCCAAGTAAGTGCTCGCCGGGCATATCCCGAACAGGCAAGACAAAACGAATGCGCTCTGGATAACATAATGCTTCGATTGTTTGGGTGAGTGTATCGTGTTGCTCGTGGTATGTTCGAATTAGCTTGATAGTGATCGTCGAATCAGCATAGATTCCAGCGTTGAATACGGTAATTTCGATAGCGACGCTATCGGTATTGATTGTTGGTGCTGGAGATTCGGGGATACTCTGCACCGTTAGCGAAGTTGCGTCAATGACTGGATGTGAGATCGTATCAATGGGCAATCGAGTTAGTGGATCTCCCAGAAGCGTTGTTTGCATGATGGTATTGATAGCAAGCTGCGTCCCATCGAACAAGTAAAACTTTGCTCGATTGAGAACATCTCCGAGCGTGCGATGTGTTGTCCGAGCTACCGTAGCGAAGATGCCGGCATTGACAATGTCATCATACGAGCGGATACCAAAGCCGGTCGTTGCGATTACGGCAACCATTCCTGCCGATGGTGCTAAGAGAAAGTCTTCGCCCAAAGCCTGTATTGTCGGCTCGGCAAAAGCACCGATCTGACACGAAAAACTTGCCAATACCGGATAGCGTCCGCTGTTCCGCAAACGCTCCGGTTCCCAACCAGCAACTTCAAGCGACCGAGGCGCACCGTGACCGATGTAATTGACCCAGACTGCACCACTGTTGACCGTACCGACGATCGCAGATGGTAACGGTGCACCATTGGATGTTCCAGCATAAAACGACGCTAAAACCGTATCAGCACAGAGCGCGCGCTGATACGGATCAACCAACAACGGTAGCAGCGAATAGACAACCGATTCGTAAAAGTCAACCTGCTCAGCAGCATCAGAGCCACCGGTGATGAAAAGGAAGCGTTTATGCCAGCGTGCTTGTGGCATGGTATCGTGCTCGATGATTTTATTGACAATTGCCTCGGCTTGCATAGCTGTTGTTACCGGCAATCGCCCGATACTCATTTCAGGGACGTAGTCATCGCCATCGAGCAACGTGTACCAAAAATCGCTGACGGGTTTACCGTAGCTTGGAATGTAATCATTGTTGCTGGCACCTTTAGATACCTTGCGTGGATCCCAGCTTGCATCGCCCATCAACAACACCGCTTGTGGAGCAGGTGCACGCCACTGATGATACACGTAGCGAAGAAATGCTTTGATGGCATGGGGTGACTTTTCGCCTCGACCGAACGCATCGAAAATGTCCTGAACATCTACAACGCGTGCCTGCACACCAGCCCGACGAGAGCGGTACTCTGCAAGGCGCTCTGCACTTTGGTAAAACAACCGATGGGTGATAACGACATAGTCGGCACGGTTTGTATCGGCAAAGAGCGTTGCTCCACCGCAGGGTCGAACAGTAGCGCGTTCTATCCGTTCCCTCCCCGATGCAATCAGCACATGCTCTCCAGGCTGCAACGGAACGATCGCGCGAAAGGCATTGCCACGCGCGGTTACCACCCACGATACGAGTGAGGCTGATTCTGTTCCGAGACTTTCACGATAGAGGGATGGTTCACCGCGAACGCCACAACCGACGTACGCCGAGCCAGAAGTTATTGAGGCACTTGAGCTGCTCCCTTCGCTGGCGAGTTGTTCACGCAGCGATTGGTCTGCTGCTTGTCCATCTGTAATCAAGATTGCAAACGGTGTTCCGGCCGGTAGCGCTCGGATAAGTCCGGCAACTGCTGTTGCATTATCGGCAAACACTTGTACAGTGTTTTGCTGGTCGAGCCATGCAGCAACAATCGGACGGCGTGTGGTGATGATTGCTGTGTCACCGATTGCAATACCAATTCGCTGTGGGTTTTGGCGTGCTGAAAGCCGAAAGAGTACTCCACGCTCACCGGTTCTTGTATTCCAAATGCCCTGCAGTGTATCGAAAAGCACCACAAGCGATGAACGAAAATTGACAAGCTCAAGCTGTTCAGATTCTGCTGATCGGCACATACCGACAAGGTAGTCCTCGACAGCGACCGAACGCTCGTATCCACTGGTTACGATATAGTCCACTGCCTCGGCAGCAATTGTTACTGCCGTGTTCTGCACAACAAGAGAGTCCACAATGCATCCATCCCGTTTTGGACGCAGCACAAAGCCGAGTGTGTCGTAGCGTGGTCCGTCGTAGGTTGCGCTATCCCGACTCACGCCCCCATAGCGGCATAGAAGTCGGTGGTCAGGGTTTGTGTAAATGTCATCGCTTATCGCAGAATAGACAACCGACACCAGGATACTATCGTCACGCTCAGGGTCTGGTGTAACAGGGAGAATTGTGGCAAATGGTCGAAGCGGATAGGTTATTGCCCACACCCACCCTTCGCCTGGGACAGTTTCTGTGACGAAAGTGCTTTGTGTTTGGCGGTAGCGATCGTCATCGAGCCAGCCTTGGACGTACTCGTGTTCTTGCTCGATGTGACGCTGAACAAACAGGTGTTGGCGAAGTGGTCCTGCCAGTGCCTTTGTTGTATCCAGCACGAGCCGGCGTTGCGGAAGCGATGGATCGTACCACACTTCGTATGCGGCAGATGTTGAGTACGCATCGAAATACGTGGTATCTCCTGCTGGATGGGAGCCAACAAAGAGTACCGTGTCGTCATCGCTCAGTTGCCCATCGCGATCGAGAAGCGCTAACGGTACTTGCCGCCCACGTCGCATAAGGTGGAGTCCATCGCTTGAGAGCATCCGCAGTGATGGCACAGCTCGGAGCAAGTCTGCGACCAGAACTTGTGCAATGCCATCGCGCGTTGTTTCGATGTAGGCAAGGGGCAATTGTCGCGCAGCACCCGTTGAATCGTCGGGTGATGCGCTGAGCGGTACAACAGCACCAGCCAAACCTGCAACCGCAGCCATCAGCACGATAAAGAGAATACGTGTCATCGTTGGCACCGTCGAGGGTTGGTCGTACTGATCCAAGTAATGCAGTGCGTTTGCTGGGTGTTTCGGACAGTCATAAAAACGCAGCGCTGGGCTTGGTCGCACCCAGCGCTGCACAGAATTGAGGCGTTTCTCCATCGGGAATGAATACGCCGCGCTACCGTTCGAGTGTTTGTTTGAAGTCAATCTTGAGGTTTTCAACGATTGCTTTGCTGATTTTTTCGCGCATCGCTTCGTCGTTCGATAGGTGTTGGCTGAGTGCTTCCTCGACACGACGTTTGATCATCTCGGACGACTCGCCGATGAGTTTATCTACAAAGAGCCGAATATCGCGCTGTTGTTCCTGGAGAACATCAAGCTGACTGCGACTTGCGTCTTCCATTTTCTTGAGCATTTTGTCCATGCGCTCTTCCTCCTCGGTGTAGAAGAGTGTGAACGCCAGCAACGCCAACATAGAAAACTCCAGGAAGATGGCACCTAAAATCAACGACGGTCGCGTTGGTGGAATGAATTTCAAACCGCGGATACCGACTGCAACAATGAGCAAGGCAGCACCACCGTAAGCAAAGCCTGTGACGTTGTTGGAGTATTGTTCGGTAAAGTGGTGTGCCATGTAGAGACGCATCGCAGCACCGATTCGCAGGCGATTGCGCTGCCATCCAATCGCGGCTTTGATGTCCTCGATACTCCGCTCGACAAACTCGCTAAAATGCTCACGGATGCGAATGTAGAGCACGTTGTTGCGAAATACAACAGGGTCTGTATTACGGTCGAACACATCATCGAACGCTACAGTCTGGCGGTGAGAGCTTCCGATTTCTTCCTCGGGAATCGTGCGATTCCAAACGATGCGGAAGGCTTCGACCACCCTCCGGCGATCCGTCTCGGCAAGAGCAAAAAGCTGATCATCCGGCATGACAAGCAATTCGACAATCTCTTCCGAAAAACCTGTCTGAAGCCGAATCTTCGATTTATTGTTGTGGATTTCGCGCTCCACTTTGAGTGACATGAAGCCGATTGACGGCGGCATAATGAGCGTCAGCAGGATAGCGACGACAAAGCCAATGTCAATCGAAAAAATCATAAATCCAACGTTGGGATCCAAATAGATCGGATCGTCGCCCAGTTTTGGCGCTTTAACCACCCACTCATCAGGAGCTTTCGAGTAGCCATGAACCTTTTCTTGGCGGGCTTTGTTAGTGAAGTCAAAAACGTAGTCTGGCTTAATGTACTCTCGCTTGACCTCTTCACCGATGTGCTTGATGCCTTCTGCTGTTGGCACTGCACGAACACCGTTGAAATTGGCTAGTTCCTCTCGCTCTGGCTTGAATTGGAACACCACAAAACTCTCGACGATGCGAACAAGCAAGAACTTGTGGAAGATGACCGCAGTGACAAGGAAAATGGCAAGAAAGACCACATAGTGGACAAACCCTGCTTTGTACAGAGTATGTTCAGGCGCATTGGGATTTGTGCGTGCGCTCATGGGTGCAGTGTCCTTGAACAATTAAACAAACGCTTTGCTGTTTACCACCACTGCCGCAGCTTGGAAGAGTGCGGTCAGCAATTGACGTGGCAAAAATAGCAAGCCTTGTTTTTCCATACAACAACTTTTTTGATGCCTAGATTGTTTTGGGTTTAGTACATTTGCAACCGTATGCGTACCTGCACATTATTCGGCTCAACCGTCCGAGCTGATCGCGGTACTATCCGTGGTAGCTCGTTTATCAGCGCGCATTCGGTACGGAATGCATTGCTGGGATCGGTTATTTGGTCGAGCCTGCCTCACTGCAAGTCCTCCCTGAACTAACTGTCCCGACACAGCAAAAACAGTCGGACAGAGCATCATCGCATTTTTCCCAACGCTTTTCGATTGTAAAACATTTCTTGTCGAGCGATTCCTCCATGAAGCTATCGTGGTTAGAAGCTCATCGCGTCCATGAGGTTCTCCGTCGGCATATCCTTGCCGATGGCTTTGATCTTGTTGTTGACCTTGACCGTAGTGGCTGCGGGTACTTCGTTGATGCACGAACAGGTCGGCGATACGTTGACATGTTTTCATGCTTTGCATCGCTACCGCTGTCGCTCAATCATCCGGACCTCCGCAACGACGAGTTCATCGCTCAGCTTGGCACAATCGCACTGCATAAAATCACAAATTCCGACCTTTACACCAGCGTTTACGCAACCTTTGTCGAGACTCTTTTCCGTGTTGCTGTCAAGGAGCCTTTCCGCTATGCATTCTTCATTGAAGGTGGCGCTCTTGCAAACGAAAACGCACTCAAAGTCGCATTCGATTGGAAAGTTCGGAAAAACTTCCGAAAAGGCTACACGCGCGAAGTCGGGCACTTGGTAATTCATTTCCGCCAGGCATTCCACGGGCGAAGTGGGTACACGCTGTCGTTGACCAACACCGACCCGATGAAAATCGCCTACTTTCCCAAGTTCAACTGGCCCCGCATTATCAATCCCAAACTTCGCTTTCCAATTACCGACGAATCGCTTGCAAAGACAATCGCCGAAGAAGAGCGTGCCCTCCACCAAATCAAACTGGCACTTCACGAACACGGCGATGACATTGCTGCGATGATTATCGAACCAATTCAAGGTGAAGGCGGCGACAACCATTTCCGTCCAGAGTTCTTGCAGGCACTGCGCACACTCTGTGATGAAAACGACATATTGCTCATCTTCGATGAAGTTCAAACAGGTGTTGGAATTACTGGCACCTGGTGGGCATACGAGCAGCTTGGAGTTGTGCCAGACATATTCAGCTTTGGCAAAAAAATGCAGGTCTGCGGAATTGTTGCCACACCGCGCATTGACGACGTTCCGGAGAATGTTTTCCATGTTTCCAGCCGAATAAATTCCACCTGGGGTGGGAATCTGACCGATATGGCACGAGCCACAGCATACCTTCATGTGATCAACGAGCGGCGGTACTTGGAGAATGCTCAGCTCCAGGGGAACTACCTCCGCCAGAAATTAGAATACCTCTCGCAGCAGTATCCTGAGCTTATAACGAATCCGCGGGGGCGTGGCTTGTTCTGCGCATTCGATCTCCCTTCACCGGAATATCGCCAACAGTTTCTGCGCCAATGCTACGTCGAAGGTTTGCTGATTTTAGGCAGCGGTGAGCAAAGCGTGCGATTTAGACCGACGCTCGACGTCAAACGTGAACGAATTGATGAGGCAATCGCCATCATCGAAAAAGTGCTGCAGGCAACCGCAGCATAATGCGTTTCGTGGTTCCTCCTCCATCCCCTGTGCCCTTTTGCCTTTGTGCAAGAGGGCACGCTTTTTTATGAGCATGACTGCGCGTAATTTTGGTACATAAATGGCAAACCTTCAGCGAGACGCCGATGTTACGCTTGATCCTGCTTGCAATGGTTACAATAGTTAGTTGGGTAACCGCCCAGCCGCTGATGTCTCCCTTCCCCTGGACACTCAATCCCACACGCGGGCTTGACAATAGCATCATCCCGGGCAATCCTATCCAATCGACTGCACAGAAGGGCAGAATTTCAATTCGTGACGGGAAGCTAATCTATCCCGATGGATCGCGTGCCCGACTCTACGGCGTCACGATTGCAGGACCAGCGGTCTTTCCCGATAGTGCTCAAGCAATCGAAGTCGCTCAACGGTTACGAAGCCTTGGTGTTAACCTTGTTCGCTTGACGTACTTAGACTATACCACCTACAACGATGCCTCGCTGTTAATCCGTTCGAATACAACTAGTCGTGGTTTTGACAGCACCATGCTCCGCCGCTTCGATTGGTTTATCGCCCAGTTACGGGAGCACGGCATTTATGTGTCGCTTGTGCTTCGAAGTGTCCGCCAGGCACGTCGAGACGATGGAATCGCTGGATGGGATTCTGTTCGCTTTGCCGGTCGAATGTATTCGTACTTTCTGCCGGGATACCAAATGGTGGTGCGTGATTTTATCCGAGAATTATTCTTGCGACGCAATCAATTCACCGGTATCCCCTACAAGGATGATCCCACGATCGCAATAATCGAGCTTGATCAAGATAATTCGCTCTTTACGCAATGGGTTGTTGGTTACCCCTTTTCTCTTTCCAGTGGGGGACAGCTCTCGCATATGCATTCGCGCATGCTCGATAGTGCTTTCGTTCGATTTGTCCTGGCAAAATACCGATCGGCGCAAGCAGCTCAAGCTGCGTGGCGCTTTACTCCACGTTCGACCGCCAACGTAATCGGCAATCCAAGCTTTGAAGACCCTTTCGACAATTCGTGGACGCTCAATCTCAATGGGAACGCGCTTGCAATTGCCGAACGTGACCCTCTCGAGAAAAAAGATGGTGGGTATTCGGTACGCATCCGAATTTCTCAACCTGGGACCGCCCAAACAAATGTGCGCTACATCAACTACTACCCACAGCTTCAGCGGTATGCACTCTACCGGGTTCAACTCTGGGCAAAAACAGATGCCCCGCGCCGCACCGCACGGTTTGCTCTTGCAAATTTTTCGTTCGTTGATACGCTAACTCAACAATGGAAAGAGTACACCTACACCTTCCGGAGCAACATCGAAGGCTCCGCTGCATTTGTTGTTGATGTTGGTGGAAGCAGTGGTGATGTGTGGCTGGATAACGTCCGCGTAACGGCTCTCGAGGAACCAGCTCTGCTGCCGGGTGAATCGTTCAACTCATACACGGTCGCACGGAGCAAGTACGAGCAGCATACCGTTCACTCCTTAGCACGGTGGAGCGACAACGTCGAGTTCTACCAGATGCTGACCGAGTCATGGTACACGTGGATGCGACGGCTGATCCACGATACAATACGGTGTGCAGCGCTGATTGCGCCTGGGAATCAGCAATACTACCTCAACGAAGTTTACGCAGCGCGGTTGCTCGATCTGCCATCGGTTGGTACGGGTTGGGATAGTCCTTATCGCCGCATAAATGGGGCAACAAGCGACTCAGCCTGGTACATCCTCAATGATCCGCAAATAGGTCACCGGTACGGTGGGCTAATCTATGTTCCAGCACGAGCTCGCATTGCAGGTAAGCCATTGATGCTCATTTATGCAATGCCGTATCCCCATGCGTCCATGTCTGAAATGACAACACTTATGCCTGCATACCTTGCCTACCAAGATGCAG
>JBBIUD010000011.1:0-14239 GCA_037440485.1 Chlorobiota bacterium | reverse complement strand
TCGTTGCTGCAATCAGATACGGCGTGACCAGCATCATGTAGATGCCATCGCGCAGGGCTGTCACAAAGCCGGCATTATCGGTTGTTTCGACTGCCGACTTGCACATGGCGCATTGCGCGGCTGCGGTTGCTGCTGTGACTATCAGAGCAAGCAGCGTTTGCGCGAGAATCCGCTTCATGGCGCGACGATTGAATGACTACCCAAAATTGCTGTTCCTTCTGGCAGGAATGCAATCGTCATCACCAGCAAAAAGACCAGCGGTGCGACGACCGCATAAATTAAGCTGAGCCGCTCGTAGCCTAAGTGCATGAACACTGCCATGATCATGCCCGCCTTCATAAGGGCAACAACCACCAGAAGGATTGCCTTCCAGGGTGCAGGCACGTGCACCACGTCAATGAAGTACGCCAGTGCACTCAGGATAAACAGCCAGAGCCAGACAACCAGGTATTTGCGAATCGGAACGTGTGTGCCTTCTGCCATAGCGTCGTGTTAGAACAGGTAGAACATCGTGAAAATGAACACCCAAATCAGGTCAACAAAGTGCCAGTAGAGACCGGCGATTTCGACAAGTTGATAGGAACCACGCCGATCAAGCGTTCCGTTGGCGACCATGCGCGCGACTATTGCCAAATAGAGCACACCGCTGAGGACGTGCATGCCGTGGAAGCCAGTCAGCGTGAAAAAGTAAGCGCCGAATTGCGGCGGACCGTACGGATTCCACCACGGGCGAGTGCCGTGCGTGATCAGGTGTGTCCATTCGTACACCTGGCACCCGACGAAGGTCAAGCCAAGCAGCATCGTCAGTGTCAAGAAGAGCACGGTTCGCTTCTTATTGCGCTCGTAAGCATTGGCAACAGCTAATGCCATCGTGCCGCTGGAGCTAACCAGGATGAACGTCATGATTGCAATCAGCAGCAGCGGGATTTCCTTGCCACCGATATGGAGCGCGAAAACGTGCGCTGGATTAGCCCACGTGCCGATACTCACCCGCGTAAAACCATAGCTCACCAGCAAGCTGCCAAAGGTGAGCGCATCAACGACGATGAACACCCACATCATCACCTTCTGCCAACTGGCGCGGAACGGCGAGCGGAGCGTGTAATCCTGAAATTCTTGTTGAAGCGAAAGTTCTGCTGTTGCCATTGCGCTAAACGCGATAGTTCAACCTTAGAGCGATGTCCACACAAACAAAGCGACAATCCAAAGCCACACAGCATCAACAAAATGCCAGTACGTTGCCGTCATGCCAAGGGCACGCCGCAGACGCTGATAGCTGCTGCGATGGCGGAGGTGGTACCAGCAGCGCAGCAAGGCACCCAAGCCACCGAGCACGTGCAGACCGTGGACGACGGTGAGAACGTAGAAGAAGCTGCTGTGGGGATTTGTCGTCAAAAACAGTCCTTGGCTGGCAAGCACCTGCCATGTCGCAAGTTGCGAGAGCAAAAATCCCACACCAATACCGAACGACGCCCAGAGCCAGCGAATAAAGTGCCGATTTTTCTTTTCCAGAGCGCGGCGCGCAAGCACCAGGGCAACGCTATTGGCAAGGAGCAGCAGTGTGCTGAGCCACACCGTCGGCGGCAAGGCAAACGCCAAGCGCTCGCCGCCAATACGTACCACGTATGCGCTCGAGAGCGCAGCAAACAGCACCGTCAGCGTACCCAGTCCCAGCCACGTACCGAACTGCCAGCTCGGCACAGCCAGTGATTGCGGGTCGTCGCTGCTACCATCGAACCACCATCCATTTCCGCCTGGCGGTGGCGGTAGCTGTGTTCGGCGTTGTTGTGGTGTGCTAAGCGTGGTGACCATTGCCTGAGCCGTTGGTGTATCCATGACCATTGACGTGGACGGCTGCACGATGATGCTCACCGCTTGGCTCTATTTCGACCGGTACCGTTTGCGGCACAAAATCAGCCGATGCACCGGGGACGCTGTAGTCGTACGGCCAGCGATGCACCTGGGGTAATGTCGGACCCCAGTTACCGTGCGGCGGTGGTGTGGGCGCTTGCCATTCAAGTGTCGTCGCCTGCCAGGGATTGTCGGGTGCTTTCTTGCCCCGCAGCCACGCTACAAGGAAATTGACTGTGAAGATTAGCTGTGCGGCGCCAACGACGAGCGCACTGATGGTGATGACCATCTGCAGCGTGTGCATACTTGGTGGCAAGAACTGGTAGCTGTCGTAGCTGTAGTAACGGCGCGGCATCCCCATAAAGCCAAGGTAGTGCATCGTCCAGAATACGCCATAGGAGCCGACGAACGTGAGCCAGAAATGCACTTTCCCCCAGCGCTCGTTCATCATCTTGCCGGTCATCTTTGGGAACCAGTAGTAAATGCCTGCAAAGATGCCGAACACCGAACTCAAGCCCATGACAACATGGAAATGCGCCACCACAAAGTAGGTGTCGTGCAGCGGAATATCCAGCGCAGAGTTACCCAGGAACAGCCCAGTCAGCCCGCCGGTGACAAATGTTGAGATAAAACCGATGGCAAACAGCATCGGTGTCGTAAAGCGGATTTTACCTTTCCAGAGCGTCCCCAGCCAGTTGAAAGTTTTGATCGCCGAGGGCACCGCGATAATGAGCGTTGTGATGACGAACGCAAATCCCAACCACGGGTTCATTCCGCTGACGAACATGTGATGCCCCCAGACGATGAAGCTCAAAAAGCCAATTGCGATGATCGAACCGACCATGACCTTGTAGCCAAAAATTGGCTTTCGTGCACCGTTGGAGAGTATCTCGGAAGTAATGCCCATCGCCGGAAGGATCAGAATGTACACTTCCGGGTGTCCCAGGAACCAGAATAGGTGTTGCCACAGCAGTGGGCTACCGCCATCGCGCACGATGTGCTCGCCACCAACAACCAAGTGTGGTAAGAAAAAGCTTGTCCCCAAATGCCGATCCAGCAGCAGCAACACCGCGCCAGCAAACAGCGCCGGGAAGGCAAACAAACCCAGTATCGCTGCGACTATGATGCCCCACACCGTCAGTGGCATGCGCATAAGCGTCATCCCTTTGGTACGCATGTTCAGCGCAGTCGTGACGTAGTTGAGACTGCCCATCGTCGAGGCAACGATAAACAGCGCAATAGCAATAAGCCACAGGTCCTGCCCTAAACCGGAGCCTGGCGTTGCTTTTTCCAGTGCGCTCAGCGGCGGATACGACGTCCATCCGGCTGATGCTGCACCGGTTGATACAAACAGCGATGCCGTGATGACAACGCACGAAAGGAAGTAGAACCAGTAGCTGAGCATGTTCAAAAATGGGAACGCCATATCGCGCGCCCCCACCTGCAGTGGAATCAGATAGTTGCCGAAACCACCGGTCAGAATTGCTGTAAGCAAGAAAAACACCATGATGGTGCCGTGCATCGTTACCAGCATGTAGTAGCCCGGCGTCTGCAAGGTGCCGCTTTCCATATTGGTTGGCATCAGAAAGCGGAGGAAGGGAAGGTTGTGTTCCGGCCAGGCAAGCTGGATGCGGAAAATCCACGACATCACCATACCAATGAACCCCATCACCAGTGCAGTGATCATGTACTGCATGGCGATGACTTTGTGGTCCTGGCTGAAGACATACTTTGTCCAGAAACTGTGCGGCTCGTGATGGTGCGCATCAACAGCCGCTTCTGCATGGGCGATGGGTTGTTCCATTGCTCGAATGCTGAAATGTGGTGTTACTCAGATTGCGCGATTGGAGTTTGCTGGCTTAGCCATTGGTTGAACTGATCGGGCGATTCGATCACCAACACACCACGCATGATGTAGTGACCAACGCCACACAACTCTGCACAGGGAATTTCGAATGTGCCCGATTGCGTCGGCGTAAACCACAGCCGTGTGGTCATACCGGGCACGACGTCCATTTTCATCCGAAAGTGCGGAAGAAAGAAGCTGTGCAGTACGTCTTTCGAGTGCAGAAGCACCGAGATCGGCTTGCCGTATGGCACGTGCATTTCCGCTGTGAATATGTCGTCCTTGCCGTATGGATCATTAGGGTCGAGCCCATAGGGATTGTCCTCGCTGATAAATCGCGTTTCAACTTTTCCCATACGCCCGTCAGCACCGGGGTAATGGAACGTCCAGCGAAACTGCTCTGCCCATACCTCAACGGTGAATGCATCGGCAGGCGGTGGGCTTTGAATCTTGGTCCAGAGCGTTGTACCGCCACCGACCAAAATCACCAACGCCAGAGCGACAGTCACCGCTGCCGACACTTCAAAGCGTGTGTTGTGCGTAATGTAGGACGCACGCGCCTGCGCCTGCTCGCGATACCGCCACACAAAGAACGCTAACACAACGTGCACTGCGATAAACACAATCCCGGTCAGCAGTAGGGTAATCATGAACAGGTTATCAATCTCGGCGCCTTGCACGGAAGCCAACGGCGGGAACCACCAGGTTTTGTTGGCAACGGTATAGGATGCAATCAGCGTGAACACAAGGAGGAACGCTGCATACAAGAATGCTTGTCCGGAGGACTTCTTCATGGAGCGTAAGCGAATGTGCAACAGCTATTGATGGACTATAATGCCGACGCGAACCGGCTGACGGTTTTGCTGCGCTGCACGCGCGGCAGAGCGAAAATACCAATTCGCATGCCAACGCCGTCATGCTGGTAGCGCCGTAACCTACTTTTTCTTGCCGCGCGCTGCTTTGACCTTTTGAACATCTGCAACGGTGACGACTGTTCCGGGATTCCCCCATGAGTTGTACACGTAGGTTATCACCGCTGCGATGTCCTCGTCTTTGTAGGTGCTCGGCAGTGGATTCATTACGCCGTTGTACTTTTTGCCATTGACGGTGATGGCGCCCTTGAGACCGTAGATGACCGACTCGATGACTTTCTCTTTAGGCTGATTTTTGAGCCAGTCAGACTTTGCCAATGGCGGATAGATGGTCGAAAGCCCTTGACCGTTGGCTTGGTGACAGGTGCTGCAATAGCCCTTGTACACCTTTGCGCCACGGTCCATGGTGGCTTTATCGGGGCCCGCGAAGGCAACACTCAGCATCAGCGCCGTCGAGACGGCAACAATACTGGCAATGGTAGAGGGTTTCATCGCAAAAACGTGAAAGAGTAAAACATGCTCGTACTATCGGCGAACCTCGAATTCTGCGCTCAGCTCGCCGTGTCGTTTGCTTCGAAAGAATACGATGCAGCGATCGCCTTTTCGGAGCGTACGCCGCATGCGGTAAAGCATCAAGTGAAGGCTGCGTGGTTTGAGGACTACCGTTTTCCGTGCGGGGATGATCAGCTCAGCAATAGGACGCATGCCCATTGTGCCGTCGCTGTTACGAATGGTTGTATGCATTTCGACATGCTCAGCACAGTCCGCACGGACGGCAACGATCGTATCGGGCTCCGGCGATGGATTCTTGATCGTGACAAACGCACCGGTAATGGCGCCACTATCGGCGCTATAGACCCACCCACCGTGAAACTGCGTCTGCAGCGACGGCTGCGCCTGTAGGGGATACGCCAAACACAGAACACCAACGAGCAATCGTATCATGGGGAATGCGCGTATCGTTTGACAAGATTAGCATAGGCTGTCGCATCGAGCGAACTGCCTTCGCGGCGGTCGCGGATGATGCCCTGCTGATCGAGGAGAAAAACCGCGTCTGTGTGGTCAATAAAGTACACTTCTTCGCCGCTGGGCAAACGCTCGGTGTAACTTTTTCGCGCGATAACACCGAACATCTCGTGAACACGCTCAACATCGGCAATCGTTCCGGTAAGCAGCAGCCAGCGATGCGAGGGTATCTGCCACACCTCGGCGTACTGGCGGAGTGTCTCGAGCGTATCGCGGGCAGGATCGAGCGTCACCGTTGCAAAGACAATGTTTGTGTCCGCGCCGACGCGTTGCCATACTTCGAGCATTTGCCCGATTGTCATCCGGCAAATGTCCGGGCAGTGCGTGTAGATAAAGCTTACCACCACTACTTTGCCCCGCAGATCTGCCGGGAATACGTAGGTGCGTCCATTGGTTGCCACCAGCGGGCTGCTGCTTGGCGGAGAGGTAGCCTCACACCCGAGCAGCAGCCCACCAATCAGCAATGCGAGAACTCGCACCCACACTCGGCTCATCACGGTGCAGCGGGCGTTTCGAGTCCTTCTTCCATCTGGTTTGCGGGGGCAGGATTGTGTGGCTCGTACCCTGGAGCAGAGCTGAACGTCCCCCGCAGAACGTCACGGATCATGGGTGTATAGGCAACAGCAATCAAGAGCACAGCAGCAACCAACCACGGGCGGAAGTTTGCCACTGCACCAGCGGATTCATCGTGGTATGCCTCGGAAAGCGGAAACTCTGCCATTGCCTCCGCGCGACGCCGGCTGAGCACTGTGCCAAAGAACACCGCAAAGTATGCAATCATTGCCAGCGTCATAACAATGCCGCCGATCATTGTCACGGTCACATAGAGCTTCCACTCGGGATGGTAGAACGGGCTATCGGGGTTGAGGTACGACATGCCCAGATTCGACCGTCGTGGCTCACCATGCAGTCCGCCGCGCATCATCCCCCACGAAAAAATGAATACACCAATTAACCACAGATACGGCACTGCAATAGCCAGTCGCTTGAGCCGGAGCTCTTTCCCGCTATAGGTTGACACTAAATGCAAGCTCATCCCTAAAAACGCCAGCAGCACTGGACCGGCAACTGTCAGGTGGAAGTGTCCGGGTATCCAACTGGTGTTGTGAACGACAATGTTCATGTTGTACGATGCGTTGACAATCCCCGAAATACCGCCCATGATGAAGATGAGAAGTCCCGCGATCAGGTACGCAAACAGCCACGAATCGGTGGAAAAGAACGGTTGCTTGAACATCCAGTCGAACAGACCGCGTGCACCACGTTGCCGGGCGCCATATTCCAGCGATGCAGCCAGCGTAAATGCTGTGATCAAGCTCGGCAGCGCAACGGCAAACGTCAGCACCGCGTGGAGCAGTTTTGCACTCGAGCTAATCACCGGCTCGGTGTATTGGTGATGCGCGCCTACGGGGATGGAAAACAGAATCAGCAGCATGAACACCAGCCGCCCAACCTTATCCGAGTAGAGCTTTCCACCCGCTAAACGCGGCAGCATGGTGTAGTACATCGTGTATGCCGGCAGCAGCCAGAAGTACACCAGCGGATGCCCGAAAAACCAGAAGAGCATGCGCGCCAGTGGAACGTTGACTTCCTGCGTCCAGCCCAGCGACCATGGAATGAGCAAGACCACTACCTCGATGGCAACAGCAACAGTGGCAATCAGCCACACGATAAACGTTGCAAAGACACCGACCACTGCAAGCGGTGTTTTTTGGGTAGGATGCTCACGACGCCAGCGCCGGTACATCGGTATCCAGTTGAAAAACGCAACCCATGAACCAACAATGAGCAGCGCTGCTCCAATGTAGAACAGTGGATGAGCAAGCAGCGGCGGGTAAAATGTGTAGAGCACCGATGCCTTGCCTGCCAGAATTGCCCAGGCTGCCATGAGCGTACCAGCAATCATCATGATGGCAGACACCCACGCCCAGCGCAATGGCAAACGCATGCCCAGCGCATAGGGAACGAGCGCATTCCCAAATGCAACGGCAAAGAAGGTGGTGAACACTATCGCATTGACGACGCCATGGAGGGTGAGTGCTTGGTAGTACTCCCACCCACCGAACTCGGCTGCTTGAATGACACCGGCACGAAACAAAACCTGTAACAGCCCTGCATAAATGCCCAGAACCAGCAACATGACGGGCAAGACGATTTCCAGCAGGACCAACCGACGCGCTCCTGCTTCGACGGGAAGCTTAATCACTCCATTCATTGTTCCTCCACTGGTTGTGATGTGACAACAATCGTTCCAGCCATCAAGTGGTGTGCAGTCCCGCAGTATTCATGGCAGAGCACACGGTAGGTTCCTTCGCGATCGAATTTGACACGCTGATAGGTCACTGCCCCCGGCACTGCCATGAGATTGATGTTGGTTCCCTCGACGTAGTACCCGTGCACCACATCGGCAGAGCTAAGGTAGAGATCGAGTTCTGCTCCCGGCGGGACGGTGATCTCTGGTGGATCGAACATCCACATGCGTGCGACGGTGTGCGCTTCGTAGCGCAAGGGTTGGTCGGCTGTTTTGAAGGGGGCTTTGCCTTCGGTGAAGGGCGCTCGATCGGTGACGCACGTCGGCAAGTCAATACCGTAGCTCGTCGCGGCAATCATGATCGCACCGAAAAAGACGAGCAGCAGCAGAATTGCTGTCGCCATCACAACTTTTTCAATCCGATCCATCGCTACCTCCGCCCCAACAGTTCGGCATACATCGCAAACCACAGCATGGCATAGAATACCACCAACGCAGCAAAGAACGCAATCGCACCTTTGGGCACAAAGCGTTCATCGAATGCACGTTCGTCCATAGCGCAACCCATCCAATTTGTGGAACATCGTGCGGTGCTCAGCAAGCACCACTACAAAAATATGGAGCTTGCACTCTTATTCTCTGTGATTAGATGCGCTGGATGTATTGCGGGTTCAAAAAAGCAAGGCGCCCGGCTTCGATGCCGAGCGCCCCGCTGCTGGTATGGGTGGGAGGAACGTGCGGCGCTTAGACTCTACGCGCACAAAGTTGTTCCCAGGCAGCAGCGGAGTGCCGCCCGAAGCGACACCCCGCCTGCAGTCGGAGCCACAAGAGCTCCGGGGTGGGTGACCCGCTCTGCTCCTACTGCCGAACGAAGCTCAACACTCGGCGTGTGTTTGTGGTAGAGACCAATTCAACAAAGTACACACCGCGCGGCAGGCTGCCAACATCAATTGCATATCCGCCTGCGCTCCGCTCTGCAGTACCGCTCAGGATTACCTCTCCCTGCAACGTGTACACTTTCCATCCGAGCAATGCACTATTGGCTTGATCGGTGACTACCCTCATGGTCGTTGACACGGGATTCGGATAGAGATACAATGACACGAGCGAGATATCCTCATCGGCAGTGCTGATGCCCATTGGAGCATACTGTCGCGTCACCTGTCCGCGGCTCTCACCGTTAGGATAGAGAGCCGAATGCACGTTCACGTACACGCTATCGCGGAAGAAGATCTCCGCCGTTGCAGCATCGAAGGCCGGCATATCCTCCGACGTCCAGTATCCCGATGCCGTTGCTCCTGCCATCGCAACCGCACGGAACGAACTGCTCAGGTCGAAGAGCACATCACCATTTTCGCCGCGTTTGCCTTTGTGGAAATGAACCGCCTGTGGAATGACCCCATTGAGCACAAATTCGTAGTGCAGACTGCTGCCGGTGCGGTCTATCGAGACGATTCCTGTTCCACGGGCGACCGTCGTCACCGGTGGTACCTGTTGCTGCCCATCGAACGAAACGACAAATCCTTCGCGCAGCAGGCGCCACACCTGTCCGCGAATTTCTCCGTTCGGATTGTTGGCAGTGTGGATGTTGACATAAACTTGCCCGCTGAGCAGTGCTTCAATCAGCGCTGATGATACCGACGTGCTCGAGCCACGAATCCAGCCATTCTGCTGCACGCTGGCGCTTAGGTCGAGCAACACATCCCCGCTGACGCCAACGGTTCCTCGATGGAGGTGAACGCCCGTAATCGTGCTGCTGAGACCTTCAGCGTAGATGTCCCACCACAGCGTATCAACGCTGGCGCTCAGCCAAAACTTGCCCACGCCCTGAGCCATGGTAGTAATGGGCGGCGTTTGCTGCGCCCCATCGAGCCACACTTCAAAGGCAAGCTGCGTGCGTGCCGTGGCGCTCAACTGCCCCCGAAGCTCTCCATTCGGATGCGCGCTGGTGTGAATGTTCATGTACACCTCGCCACGGAGCAATGCTTCCACAAAGCTGCTTGCATCAAGTTCCCCACCAATCGTATTGCCCCGAATCATGCCCGAAAGATCGGCAACCACATCGCCATTGGTCCCAGATGCGCCGCGGTGCAAGTGCGCTGCCGTTACTTGAGCTGTCCCACTGAAGACTGCCCAGATGCGAAGCTTTTTCCCATCCTGTCGCAAGGTTGCGACAACCATTCCGGTGGCGTCGGTCATCACAGGTGGTACCTGCGCTGTACCGCTGAGCATAGCGGATAGCTGCACGTCCGTTTCTGCTTCCAACTGCCCACGCAACTCACCCCCAGGATTGAGCATTGTGTGCACGGCTGCATACAATTCACCTTTAAGCGCAGCAGCAATCACCGCCGGTGGAATGCTGCTAAGCTTTGTTGCTGATGCAATAACATTCCCCTGCAGCGATGAACTCAGGTCCAACACCACATCCCCATTTTCTCCCGGACGGCCACGATGCAGATGAATCCCCGTAATCGCACTGGTCATGCCCGTAACGGTGCCCATAATGAAGGCACTGTCCTTCTGGAAATTCAGCAACACCGCAACAAGTCCTTCTGCCTGTGTTTGTACTACCGGTACAACCTTCGACCCGCTCAGCCGAGCAACCAGCAGCACCTGCGAACTCAAGTTCGCTTCAACCGAGGATGCCCACGCAGTGTGGCTCATTGCCACCACGAAGACGAGAGCAAGAAAACGTCGGATCATGACAACCTCCGATGGAAATGGTGAAACAAGACGCCCATACCTACGGAGGTTGATGCGAGTTGGATTTTAGATTGTTGAGCGTCGAAATGCTAGTCTCTTAGCGAGTTCCCCGTTCGGTCAGCGAGGGCTTTGCCGGTGGCAATTTCCCAACGAGTACCAGGTTCGAGAGCGTTGGTGATAGGCTACCTCCGCGCGGTTCAATCGTCACAGCAAAGGCATCGGCAGTATTGATCGTTTTCATCGGATAAACCAAGCGCAATGTATCTGGGCTAAACACACCAGCATCAATCGGCTTCCCATTGACCAATGCCCAGAGTTGATAATCCTGATGCGCTGCAAGGGGAGCAACCACCGGCAGAGCAATAAACAGCTTTCCGCTTGCAGTATCCCAGCACACCGACGCACGTGCCGAGGGTTGCTTAGCGGTCCCTTTAAGTGGCACCACCACTGCCTTGCCCCACATCACGAGTGCAAAGTCTCGGACGTTCGATAACTGCATCTGAAGTGAGCCGACAGCCTCGGCGTATCGCTCGCGAAGCTGTTCAAGTTCTGATGCCTGCTGCGTGCTCCGTGCCGATAGTCGCTCAAGCCAGATACCACCAGCAATCACGAGCACCAGTTCTGCAACTGCAAGAGCACCGATTATCCGAAGCCACCGCTGGGACACTACTGGTGCCGTCGGTGCCTGCGGTCGTTTGGGCAACGATACGCTCGACTGGGCGATTGCTTCCCATATCTGCTCGCGTAGTTCCGCCGGTGGTTCGACGGCATGGAGCTGCGCGAAGCGCTCCAGAGCGTTCTCTACACGAGCAAGTTCGGCTCGAAGCTCTGGTGAATGCCGAAGTGCCTTCTCGAATTGCTCTCGATGCTGTGCATCCAGCAGCCCGAGCACGTAATCTTCAACCATGCCTGATTCAATCATCTCGCGTACGGTCATAACTCATTTCGCAGCATGTGACGAAGCTGTGCAATTGCTGCACGAATGCGCGTTTTCACTGTACCCAGTGGAATGCCCAATTCCTCGGCGATCTCGGCATGCGTGTAGCCAGCATAGTAGGCTAACTCCAGCACGCGGCGACAGTCGCAGTCGAGCTTGTCGAGCAATTCACGCACCCCAATGTGATCCACCTCCGGCGCAACGCTCCATTGCTCGTGCTCATATACGTAATCGGGTAGTTCATTGGTTTTTTGATGCTGCTGGTACTGCCGCGAGCGCAGGTGGTCTATCGCCGTATTGCGAGCAATGTTGAGCATCCACGTGAAAATTGTCCCGCGTTCGGGATTGTAGGTATCCAGATGTTGCCAAATTTTGATGAAGGTTTCCTGGAGAAGGTCTTTGGCCACTTCGGTGTCGTGCAGAATGGTGCAGAGAACGCCATGCAATGTAGCTGCATAGCGATCGTAGAGTTCATCGAAGAATTTTTTGTCCCGCTGCTGCAGTTGCTCGCGGGTGAAGGTGAATGGTTCGCCGTACTTTTTTCGCCGCCGCACGAAACGGAGCACGTAATTGGACTGAAGTCAAGTGCAAGATACAAACTACCGCAACAAGCTACCGCACCACCAATAAGGGAAGAAGGCTGCTGTGTCCACTGAGGGTGCTCTCCAGCCGCAGGTAGTACAGGCCACTTGGTAGCCGTGGGAGCATCTCCTCTCGCTGATTGTCGATCTCAAATTGCCACTGATGGAGCAGCTTCCCTTGGGAGTCGTAGAGCAGACACCGGATGGTCTGCCGTTGTTCGGCTTGGCACACCAGCGCTGCTTGCGTGCCTCCTTCGATCGGGTTCGGGGCAACCCAGAACCGAACATTGCCAACGAGAACAACCTTCATCCACGCAACGCAGGTGCTTAAAATCACCATGCCATCGTCATGCTCAATCGTGTAGGGCTTTGGCGTTTCAGCCCACGAGCGCGAAAAGTGCAATTCCGAGCGCAACGGCGGAGACTGCAGCCCCACAAACCAGAGATATGCCAGTGTATCGGTCGCACCCAGCATCTGCCCTCCCTGACGGGGAACGCGGACGCGGACGGTGCCCAGTTCTGCCTCGATTGGCAGCATGGTTCCCTTCGCTTCTGCACCGACTGGTTCCAGCACGAATGGATCGAACGTCACAGCAAAACCGATTGCAGACGGATACGCCCGCCACAACGCATCAGCGCTGCTATCGCGCGTGGAAAGCAATACCGGCACACGCACGGTATCGCCCACCAAGCCAGTGTGGGTGCGGATCGAAAGCCGACCCCAGTAGTGCTCTTGCAACACGTGTGCCCGCAATTCGATCGCGACAGTATCGCGGCAGACCGATTGTTCGACCAGGTACACTGTGCTTTGGTACTCACCGGTTGAACGCGGTGTCAGCGTAAAATCAAGAACGCGCTGCTCACCCGGCTCAACACTGAGCGGCAGTGGCGTCCGTAGCTGCACCTCCCCATCGCCGACCGACGGGATTACCCACATGCCAACAATCGTCCGCGGCATCGAACTGGGATTGCGCACCACCACTTGACCGCCGACGGTGCTCTGCTGCATGACCGCATCCCATGTCAGCGTTACCGGTGCATACGCCAAACGCGGGCGCACGACTGTGTACTCGACAACCATTGCCAGTTGCTGCCGACACACTCTGCTTTCCCACTGGAAGCGATCTGCTGCCGGCAAATCAAGCGTAGCATTCGACGGATCGAATTCGAGCACAACCGAGGCTGAGTCATTCGGCTCGACCACAACAGTCCTCGCCTGCGGTGGTATTATCCACGCTTGCGCTGCGGGGGCTTGGCGTAGGTCGAGTGTATCAGGCAGCATGCCACGTGCCCGGAAAGTCACAACCACTTGCTGCAGCGATGAACACGGCTCCAGCACACCAAGTATGCTGCGAACTGGTTCGAGTGTGCTCGATACCTGCAGAAACTGCCCTCTCATCTGCACGCGCTGTGGCATATTCCACGCCGTCGGACATTCGATGACGAGATCGGCTGCATGCGTCCCTTCCTGCATCGGTGCATACTCAACCTCGATGCGAACACGGTCGCCCGGACGGAGCACAATGGGAAACCGCGGCGATACAACCGCAAACGGTGCATCGCTTGGCTCAATGCGCACCGCCGTGACCGTATCGGTTTGCGTTCCGGTGTTCGCCAGCTCAAGACTGGTGCGCTCGCGCCGTGGCTGGCACAGCTGAGCTGAAAACATCAACGCTGTAGTATCAAGCTCAACGCGGTGAAATTCCGTTGGCAGGATGTGGCACTGCACAGGGATACAGACTTCGTCTGGGCAGAGCGAGTCTGCTGCAACGCAGATGCGACCATTGAGTACCGCCGGTGTTGTTCCTGGATTGACTTCAAGCCAGAGCGTATCGTGCTGTTGCGGTTGCAGCGTCAGCGGCACGGTCGGTGTGCGTAACTGCCATTGCGCATCGGAAGGATCAAGCGTAATCCGCACAACGCGCGCCGGCGCACTCCCGCTCGAGCGCAGCGGAATCGGGACACGGCGTTGCTGCCCAACCGTCAGCGACAGGCGAATCTGCGATGAATCCAGTTCCAGCAGTGTTGTTTCCGCTCGCCCGCGCAGCAGAATGGTATCGGCAAGACCGCACGGTTCAATCGCCAGTGTCAGGTAACCGGTCCATGCGCCCGGCTCAGTCGGTGCAAACGACACTCCAAGCTGCGCGCGTGCCGTTGGTGGAAGCGTTACCG
>JBBIUD010000010.1:0-14888 GCA_037440485.1 Chlorobiota bacterium | reverse complement strand
TCGGCGGACGTTTATCATTGACCCCGATGGCATCATCCGCGCGATCATCGAGGATGTTGATACCCGTCGGCATGCTGAGCAAGTGCACCAACAGCTCGTGCAGCTCCAGCAAACAAAGTAAGCTACCGGAGCAAACGGCTCAGCGATGCGATGCCGAGCGGTTCGATCAGCAGTAGCCCTTCGGCATAGCGTGTGCCAATAAGGCTCCCCCAGTAGCGTGCCCGTGCTTCGACCGACTCGAGAAAGTCCGGCTTCGACAACACCGTTTCTGGTTCGTCGCTGCGATAGCGATCGGGGACGTACACCTGCGAGGCATAGGCACGGATGGCAGCCATTTTTTTGTCGAAGACGCCGGTGATGTCCACAAAAAAATCGGGTTCGTGGTGGTAGGCTTGCACGTAGCAGAACAGCCGCTGCGGTCGAAAAGGAGCCTGTTCGATACCATCAGCCGAGAAAGTCCGAACTTTTGCCATGCCGCTTTTGAAGTACGCGGTGCGAACGATGCGGTGAACCGCTTCGTGGTCCGGGTGGCGTTCGAGCGCGGGTGGAAAAAGAACAATGCGTGGCTGATACGTTCGAAACCGTTGGATGACCTCGACGACAGCGTCCTCAGTCGAGGTGATCATGCTGTCGGGAAGCTGGAGAAATTCACGCACGTGAACGCCGAGTATCTCCTGCGCTGCGCGAGCTTCCTGGAGCCGAAGATCGGCGGAACCTCTGGTGCCAAGTTCACCACGGGTACAGTCGAGTATCCTCGACCAATCTTGCAAGGATGCCACCGACGCTGAGTTCTACATCATCCGGATGCGCGCCAATTGCCAAGACGTCAAGCTGCATGGAGGGTATGGGGTTGATTGGTCAAACAAACAAGTGCTCACGGACTTAGAATCGGTATCGTACACCGAGCGCATACTGCCATCGTGCAATTGTCCAGTGTGCATCCCGGAGTACGCTCCCAAGCGGTAGGACGTATTGCACCGCCAGAGTTGCTATCCAGCGCTGCGTACTCGGGATCGGAGCTGCAATGCAGAATCCGCCGTACAGCTCCGGAATGAGCGCTGCTGTTGCTGCGCGCAGCGTTGTTGTGTTGCTGCCAGGAAGAACGGTGCCTGCAAGCGGTGATGGAAGTACTATACGCTGCTCAGTGTCGAACCGCGACGACAGTGGTATCGCCGCTTGCAGCCCTCCGAGCGCGTACAGCTCGTAGAACCGCGTGCCGCGTTGCTCAGATAGAATTGTCCACTCTGCGCCGAGTCCGACTGCCAGCATCGGTGCCGTCGGGATGAACACGGTCTCTGCTTGAACGGCGACGAGGGAGTCGTTTTCCAGTCGGAGTAGTGTGGTTGTTGTGTCCGGCACGGATAAGTTTTGTGCGTAGGGCTGAATGCTCAGTCGGGCAGTCAGTCGCAGTGCATCGCTGAGCGCGTAGCCACCGCTGATACCGACGTTGAATGCAGAGCCATAGACATCCGACACGGAACGTTGCAGTCGAATAGTACCGGTAGAGCTAAAGGATGCTGTGTGGTAGGTAAAGTGAGCAATCCCCCACACACTCACATGCCACGGTAACTGTTGTGGGCACTCGGCAGCCTCGGAGAATTCGAACTGTCGGCGCTGCGGATTGTAACAGTACGTGTAGGTGACCACGGCGCGGTTACCCGCTGCATCCAGGAGTGCAAGCACCAATTGCCCGTCTTGTTCGGGATCGAGCGGATGAATGTCGAATTCCGTCTGCGGTTGACCTCGTTCAATGCGAGGCAGATATGCCCGAAGGTTGCGTGCTTGTAGTGGAACGATGCTATCGAGTCCGCTATCGGTGGGGCGATCGTCGCGGACGATAGCGTGGAGCACTTTCCTGTTTTGTCGGAGCTGAAATGTACTTTGCGGCGGAAGTCGGTCGCGGAGGGTGTCGAGGATGAAAAACGTTTGTCCGCCCATTGTGCCATAGGCATCGTAGGCATCGTTGCGGTAGCCAAAACCATACGAATACAACCCGAACGGAGCATCACCGGTGATGGTGTGGGAGCCGTAGCTCAGCCCGATGTGGGCGATAAAGTAGCTGCTAATGCCAATGCGTTCGAATTCTTTTATGGCGATAGGGCGACCGTCGAGCCGAATCGTACCAAGGGCGCTTTCGTGCGCAATAATGTTGACGTAGTGATTCCACGAGCCTTGCACGGGCGTGGCGATGCGGTAGCGGTCAACAAACTGCTGGGTCGGTGAAATCAAAATCATCATTGGATCGCCAACTTCATCACCGTTGCCGAACCCCTGAGAGTACTGCGCCACCAGAATTGGTTTATCGGCCGATAGCTGCACGTGTCCGGTGGCATTAGGTTCTTCGTAGTATTCACCGGCATTGAGAACGGCGATGAGTGTTTGATCGCGGAACACGCGGGTACGGTCCTGGCTGGCAAGAATCCGAAACGTATAGCGCGATCGTCCCTGCAGTTTGCCGATGTAGTACTGCTTGCCCCATGCACTGATAGGAGGAAGCTGCTCGACAAGATGGTTACAGGCTTTTACGGCAGGTGGCACGTATGCACAAGCATGTCCGCTGAAAACCGCGATTGGTTTTGTGGCTTTGATCAGTGTGCCCGTTAGATCACCAGTGCCCGTTGCGAAATACTGTGACCGAACTTGATAGACTTGGCCGCGATCGAGGGTGATGGTATATCGCTCGTAGGCGCCGTGCCCATCAGTGGTTGGTGTGGTGGGAGTAATCTCGATCTGGGTGTCATCATCGGTTGCAATGATGGCAAACAGTGGAGTTAGCGTTGACGAGAGTTTGCTGTAGCATATCGCGCGATATTCGGTGCCGAGCACACTGACCGGGAGTGCAAGGTACGTGTCGGTTGTTTGAATGCGGTGGTTGAGTGCATAGACCGAAATCGGTGTACTGCTTTTGATGTGGAGCGCCTTGTTCTTGACGCGTGGGAACGTATCTAACTCAGCCTCCGGCGTAATAGGGATACTTCGAATAGTTCCACCCTTGACGCTGAGCCTATGGTAAAAGTTCAGCGCTGGAATTTCCAGTAGAACATCGGCGTCGTCTTCGGCAGTGATAAAGACCTCTAAGGTTGCGGGTTCGTAACTACCAGGTTTGTTGGGATCTTCTTCACGAAAATTTTTCATGAAGCAAAGCCAAAATTCCGTGCCTTCGGAGTTCATAATCCGATAGCGGGCTGCAGTATCGGTGCCTTGCGCGTGCACACCCGTGGCTCCACCGGCAAGCGCGATGATGCAAGCAATCGCCAGCAAAACCAGCCGCAGCGTTCTCACTTGGCTATCATGCATGGTGCGATAACAACATGCCCACCTGTACGCAGTTGGAGGTGATACGCTCCCGCTGAGATCCCGTTGCGTTCGATGGGAAGCTCGACTGTATGTACACCGGCGATCAATTGTGCAAAGGTCCAACGCTGGTATTCCCTGCCGAGCGGATCGTAGAGCACAAGTTCAACTGTTGCATCCTGCGCAAGCCAGAATGACACGCCGATGCGATCGGTGACGATCGGATGCGGAAAAATCGGACCTAAGCTCGGCAGATTCTCGAACCGGAGGGGGGATGTTGGCTCCAAGCGCAGCATACCTCCCTGGACTTGAAAGGGCACGTGCTGGCTATTGCGCAAAAGGTCGGTTGCGGTAAACTGTCCTGCATCGGGTCCGCTCCACAGTACCTGGCATTGCAGCCAGACCTCGATGGAACGAACCTGTTCGGCTGCAAACGCACGAATGTGCAGAATACCATCTGCTCCGCTCGGTTCATCGCTGCGACGGGTTATGGCAACGCGCTGTGGAAACCTCGATGCAACATTTTCAATATGCAGTGCTGCTCGCGGGTAGCGCAACCAAAATTCGAGTGTATCGCCTGGTTCTAACGCTGCACCGAGCGTGATTGGTAAATCAACGCTGCTGCCTCGCACAAGGGTTGTATCGGGCAGAACAACCGCCACTTGTGCGTGAAGCAGAAACGATTCGATGAGTAAGCCAACAGCCAGGTAACGCAGCACGATCTGACCAAGCCAAAAACGGAACGCGAGCAAAAATACACCACTGCTTTTGCGCACAACATGACGGTTGTGCGTGTGATAATTTGGCTCGGCTTGCGAGTGTGTCTCGACAACACTGGTCGTGCAGCCAGACAGCACACCGGCACTGAGCTATCACAACTGCAAGAAATGACCTGATTTTTTCGAAATCCAACAGATAATTTCGTTCCACCATTGGCAAGTCACGAAGATGAGCAATTGGCGTATTCTCTTGCTGCTTTCCCTTCTGTGCACCGTGTCGGTCTGTGCGCAGTGGATACGGGCGACCGGTTCGCTGGGTGCATCCGTGGATGCCTACCGCGCTGTGGGGTCTTCGGCACGGCTACCCTCGGAGACGTACCGTGCAGTTGGACGGCTGAGCGTGGTGCTGGCAGACCAGATTGAGCTGCCGCTTGAACTGTACCTCAACAGTGGGCAGCTCGGCTTCCAGCAGCCATTCAATCAGTTTGGTGTCACTCCGCGCATCGGAGGATGGCTGCAGCTTTTTGGCGGATGGTACTCCACACGGGTGTCGGATTTTACGTTCGGTGACCTCCGCATTCTCGGTGGCGGCGTTGAATTGACACCGGGGACGTTGCGCCTGGCGGTGCACTACGGCTACACGCGACAGGCACGCAATCCCGATTCCACTTATGCATTCCTGGGCGAATACCGCCGCCGCGTCGTCATTGCTAAGCTCGGCTATGAAGGGCAGAACGGGAGCTTTTTCACGATGCAAGCGATGACCTCACAGGATGAGCCTGGTTCGATCCAGCGCGACAGCCTAACACCCGCACCACAGGCGAATGCGGTGTTCTCCCTTGCCGGTGGAATTGGTCTGTTCGAGGGAGCAGTACGCCTGCGCAGTGAAGTCGCCATGGGGCTATTCACCAACAATACCCAGGCGGGGCGTGATAGTGCACTGGCGGAAAATATTCCTTCCCTGCTTCAGCAACTAATCCCGACCAATGCGACATCGAACCTTGACGGAGCTGCGCGGGTTAATCTTGCTATTGCACCGAGCGCCATCTGGGGCATCACACTCGATGGGCAATGGATCGGACCGGGCTTTGTCACGCTTGGCTTTGCGCAGTTGCTCAACGATATTCTCGACCTGAACGCCTCGCCGTATCTGCGTCTGTTGGAGGGGAAGCTCGCACTGCGGGCAACCGTCGGGCGTCGCTCGAACAACCTTCGTCAGAGTCGCCTCGCGACGATCGAACGGTGGACTGTCAATGCCGGCGCGAACTGGCAGCTCAGCGACGTGCTCAGCCTGGACCTGCAGTTCGGGCAATACACAATGACCTCCAACCACGCCAACGACACGTTACGCGCCGATAACCAAACGCAAACACTGACCCTTTCGCCCTCGTGGCGCATGACTGCTGGCGGAACGGAGCATTTCATCTCTGGCTCGGTGACCTACCAGCGCACAACTGACCGCAATATCATCAGCGGTCCCTATGGTACCAATTCAGCAGCCAGTGCAATGGTGACGCACTCGGTGCAGCTCCCTTCGAAGCTCGGATTGAGCACCGCGCTCAGCTACAACCGCACGGAAACGTATCTGCAGACGATCAGCTTTGCGACGCTCACCGAATCACTCACCTACCCCTTTGCCCAGCAGTGGACGGCACGCGCTACGCTGGGTCTGAATGCAACCAGCACAATGCAGACGTCGTTCCAACTGCTCTTCCGCGGCTCGCTGACCTACAGCCTGGCGCAGTGGGGTAGCATCACACTACAACTGATGAACAACACATTCGACCTGACTCGAGCACAGGGAAATCGGTACAGCGAACTGTTCGGTAGCCTGCAGTACTCGGTCAGCTTTTGAAACATTCTGTGCACAACACTCCGTGGAGGCAGTAATGAAAGCGGTGCTCCATGCACTGGCGGTGCTCGGCAGCAGTGTCCTTCTGATTGCTCAGCCGTTCAATGTTTCTGTGCTACTGCGCAATCCAGCGCCAGTCTCGCTCGAGACATGGCGTCGCGATCCGACGATTGTTCGGTTGCAGCTCACAAATGCCGGCGCGCTGCAGCGGGACGTGATCGTCGGCATTGTGCTCACCAATCGAACCACGGGGCAAACGGTCAGCACCAACAATGCGCATCCGTGCATGCCTGTATTCCGGCTGGCGGCAGGGGAGACGCGCGTGCTGAACGGTTCTGATTTAATCTGCGAGAATGCGCTGGTGATTGACCCGGCGATTCGCACATCCATCATTACAGCCGGGGCAATACCGGAAGGGGACTACGAGTTCTGCGTGACGATACTGGATGCCGCAGACCGCCGTACGGAATTGGCAACTACCGGTGCGCGATGTGCCACCAGCCGTGTTGTCTGGCCTGAGCCGCCTGTGCTGATCCGTCCGCTCAGCGGAGATGCACCCCAGCGGTGCGACGCTGCCATTCAGCTTCAGTGGCAGCCGCTGACGCCAACCCCAGCCGGTGGTGTGCAGTACCGCGTTCGCGCTGTTGGCATGTTCGAGGGACAACTACCACGGCAAGCACTAGAGACAGCAACGCGGACGGAGACCATCACCGACGAAGTTGTCACAGCAACGACCTTCATCATTGCGCCCAACAATCCAGTGCTGATGGACCTTGTGCGGCGTTCCACACCGAGATTGGTCGGTGTTGCCTGGCAGGTCCAGGCGCAGGACCTCAGCGGCAATACCATTGCAACGCGCGGCGGCACACGCGGTAAAAGCGACATCGGCGCCTTCAGCATCGAATGCCCGGGGGCGACTTCGACTGTCTCCTGTGCTGGTGCTCTGACGCTGCAGGGGTACTATCCAGCCGAAAGCGATACAATCCCGTGGGTGCCGCCACTCTTGGTGGTCCAGTGGGGTCCATACTGCGATGATGTCCTGCGGATGCAGTACCGGCTGTCGGTAATCGATGAGGCAACCGGTACAACCTACACCAACAGCCGGACGCTCTCCTGGCCCCGTGGCCCGATCGAGGGGCAGAGCTTGACCGGTCAGCCGCATGCACAGGACCGTGCACGGCTCATCATCGTCAACCAGTGGGACGACGGCGGTGCGTTCGTGCGCTGGAACAGCAATCTGCGCCGCGGCTCGACCTACCGCTGGACCGTTGATGCAACCCTGACACGCCGCGAAGGACGCGATGAACGCACCTACACGCCCTCATCATCAGCGCAGCGCTTTAATCTCGGCTTGCGGATGCCCACAGACCCCAATCCAGCCGACGGCGCAACGCTCTCGCCGGGGCGCGGCTTGACACTCCAGTGGACAATCCCGGCACCGCAGTACCTGACGCGCGACTACCTTGCTGATCTGGTCACGCTCCGAGGCAGTTCGATGGCAGGGATGCAGTTTGGCGAAGCGGCAGAATTCATCCGCGTCGTTGTTGCCAGCGACACAAGCTTTCGCACTGTTGTTGCAAGTCAGAGTATTCAGCTGCCCGAGAGCGGTAACTACACCAGCTTCGATGAGCGTGTGCGAGAGTTTTTCGGTGTTCGGCGGAGTACGTGGTCCAGCCTTGCGCTGTCTGATGGGACCTACTACTGGCGCGTCGAATACTGCAGCGTTGACGATACGGTGCGTCCGTACCGGCGCGGTCCGAGATGGCGCTTTCAGATTGGTGCCGGTGTAACGGCGAGTGAATGTTTTCGCCTGCGTCCACACACTCCCGAACACCGCTCGACGGTGACCTTTCCCAGCGACGGACGCATTCAGTTTGCGTTTGCTGCCGAGCCAGCGATCACCATTGCTGCCATCAGGAGCTGCCGCGTTCGGGTCTGGCAGATGAGCCGTGCCGATGAAGACCCTGCCGCAGTCCGCTCTCGCACGCCCCTGCTGGATGCGAGAGTGAGCAGTTCCGCTGGCACGAGCCTTCCGCTGGTTTCTATCCCTGGTGGTGCCATTGCCATGAACTTCATAAACACACCAGGAGCAGCGCACTCGTTTACTGCCACCAACGGGCAAACCTACCTCTGGGAATGCGAACTGGAATTCGACGGCTCGCGCATTCGCTCTGACGGGACTGCCTGTGAGATTACGCGCAAGACCTGCGAAGGAATTTTCACTTTCCGTGCGGGTGAATGCAACGATCCCTGCGAAGTACGGCCGCCATCGAACACAACGTCCCTAAGTGGTACGCTTGCACCAGGCGACGTCATTCGCATCGGGCATTTCGAGGCAGAGCTGAGCAGTGTGTCCGGTACTGCGGATAATCTGTCGGGTGAAGCGCTTGTGCGGCTGCCGTGGTTCAACATCCGCATTCGGGCGCGCTTTTCTGGTCTTGCGGTCAATACCGATCGTCAGGTGTACCGAGGGGAAATGCAGGCAGTGCAGGCAGCAGAATCGCCTCTGAGGCCAGAATTGGCAAATCAGCTTGGGACAGCGTTAGGCTTGACGCAGGAGCAGATTCAAACGGTGTATGCTTTCGCAAGCAATGAGCGGCGGCTGGTCAGCAACTTTCTGGCGAATCAACCCGTTGAAATGCCAATCGGCTTCGACCGTGTGGTGGATGGATTCCGCGTCGCGCTCGGCATTATCGGGATGGTGTTCCGTCCCACTGGCGCCTACTTCAATGCAGTCCACGTTGTCCCCCTGCCATGGCTTGGTCCGGGACAGTCGCTCGGATTCGGTGTCCGCAACGTGTGCTTTTCTCCCAACGGTTTGGGACGCTCGCTGGATATTTACCTTGCCACAGACCTTGGCTATCGAGCCAGCGATAACAGTTGGGCGATTAACCTGAAAGCACCGCAGGAAGCGCGCCCTGGCTTGCCGGCTGATTCGGGCACATTCGTGCGTATCACGTGCGGTGGATTCGAGTTTGTGCGTCTGGCGGCCGAAGTTGAATTCCCCCGCACCTGGATGGTGCCATCCCCCGATGATGGTCGGAGCAAGGCGACGCTCCGCTTCACCACACAGATTCGGGGTAGCGGTGATTTTATCGCCAGCGCAACCATGACGCCATTTTCGCCGGTGGGCGCCTCGGGCTTTGTGTTTACTTGCGAGAATGTGACCGTTGATTTGTCCGATCGCGACAACCCCGACGGGATCGTTTTTCCCTCTAGGTACACCGGTGATGCGAGCACACGATGGCGAGGGTTCTATCTCGGCCGCTTGCAGATGACGCTACCAGAGGCGCTGCGCACCTTCTCCAGCGGTCCGCCGACGGTCTCCGTGAACAATCTGCTCATTGACAACAGCGGTCTCACCTTCGATGCAGTGGCGAGCAATGTGATTCGCTACCCGCAGGGGAACTTCGGGGACTGGGGCGCAAGCATTGATACAATCGGCTTGCGTATGGTGTCGAGCTCCTTGCAACGGGGGTGGATGAACGGCAAAATCAAGGTGCCGGTCAGCGATTCTGCGCTGGTGTACTCGGCAGTGCTGCGAGATAGCGTCGGCGGTGTGCGCTTCGAGTTTAACATCCAGCCGCGCGGCACGCTGAATATGCCGCTGTGGATAGCCTCGCTACAGCTTGAGCCAACCTCCTGGGTGCGGTTGCTGGCGGGCGGCGGCAGGGGCTTTGTTGCGGAAGCAAACTTCACCGGGCAAATATCTCTGGGTGGTACGCGGGAAATTCCTCTCAACCTCGGCGGCATACGCTTTCAGAACATGCAAATTCGAACCAATCGCCAGCCGTACATCGAGGTCGGAAGCTGGTCGTTTGCATCGCCACCGCATAGTATCCTCGGTCCACCAGAGCCATCGCCACCCGATGGCAGTAGCAGCACCCGAAGCGCCGGTGGCTTCCCAATCAGTATCCGCGAGTTTAGCCTGACCAGTGGCTCGCGTCGCGAAGGTCCAGGCGTGGGGGTCCGGATTGGCGTGGATGTGAATCTTCAGGGAGGCTCTGGTGGTATCAGCGGCGGGACTGCCATCACCGTTTGGGGTGCTTTCCAAAGCAGCACGAGCGGTCCACCCTCGTTTGCCTTCAGCGGCATTGATCTCGATTCCATCGGGATTCGCGCCGATATGGGAGCAGTCGAGATTGAAGGTTCGGTGCGCTTCTACAATAACGACGCAACCTTTGGCAATGGTTTTCGGGGGCAAGTGCGAGCCAATTTTGTTCGAATGGTCTTGGTCGAGGCAACGGTCCAGTTTGGCTCGATTGAACGACCAACGGCGTACCGCTACTGGTATGTAGATGCGCGGGCAATTATCGCCAGTGGCATTCCCATTTTCAGCGGCGTTGGTATCTACGGCTTCGGTGGCGGTGCATGGTACAATATGCGGCGAGAGGGCGATCCCACTGGAGTTACTCCAACCGGCTCTTCGTCAACGACGACAGCAGCCAGTTCCGGCGGACCCGGAGCGACCAATTCCGGGGCACGGTATGTGCCATACTATTCTTCGTCCGGGGAAACGTTTGGTTTTTATGCGCTCGTGACGCTGGGCACACACCCGGAGCCGAAAGCCTTCAACTGTGATGTGCGGCTGGAGGTGAGCTTTGCAGGAGGCGGTATCGATCAAATTCGACTCGAAGGCAATGGATGGATGATGGCGGGCTTGCTGGAACGAGGCTCAGCACCCGTTACGGCAACGGCAAGCATTTCCTACACCTTCCCGACGCGTACCTTCCACGGTGAATTCAGTATCTCAGTGCGCCTGGAGGCAGTCACGGCAACAGGCAGAATGGTAATGCATTTTGCACCAGAGGTGTGGTACGTCAAGATTGGCGATCCGGAGGGCGAGCGCGTACGCATTGATGTGCTCAGCTTTATTCAACTGCAAGCATATTTCATGGCGGGCATGAATCTGCCATCGATGCCGCCGATTCCTCCGGAAGTGTTGGAGCTCACCGGACCTATTCCTGCACCAGTGCGACCGGATGCATTAGGACGGGGCAATGGGTTTGCATTCGGTGCACGGGCAGACTTTGCCCCGCCGGAACTTCGATTCTTGGTTTTCTACGCGTCAATTCGTTTTCTCGTCGGCTTTGATGTCGCGCTGCTCGATTACGGTGCACGAGCGCAGTGCGCCGATGGGCGCCCGCTGGGTGCCAACGGGTGGTATGCGACCGGCCAAATGTACGCCCGACTGGATGCTTCGATCGGCTTGTTTGTGGATTTGTTTTTTGTGTCCGGGAAGTACGAAATACTCGGCTTGCGGGTGGGGGCAGCATTGCAGGCGGGGTTACCTAACCCCACCTGGATTGCCGGTGCGTGTGGAGGGTCGTACAGCATCCTGGGCGGTGCCATCAGCGGGTACTGCAATTTCCGCTTCACACTCGGCGAGCGGTGCGTGCCACCGACGGAGTCTCCGCTTGCTGAGTTGGTATTGATTTCCGACATCACACCCGACGACGGTGCCACCGATGTTTCGATCTTCGCTGAGCCAACGGCATTTTTCAACCTTGAACCCGACCGGCCGTTTGCACTGGAGGAAATGCGCGACGATGGGAGCACGGTAACCAAAGTCTTCCGTATCCGCATTGGCAGTTTCACGCTCCGCCGTCAGGATAGCCGAGGGAATTTTACGGTCAACGTTCCAGTGACACAGGTCAATCGCTCCACCGGCCAGGCACCAGCGGTTGCAATCGTGCCGACCGAGCCGCTCGACGGACTCACACGCTACCGTGCCGAGGTCACAGCATATGGGCAAGAGTTTACCGGCTCATTCGCTCGACTGCCCGGTGAAACCATCGAGCAGACGAGCACGCGGGCTGCCCGTGAATTAGCCTCGGCACGCTCGTGGAGGGACGTCCGCTACCAAAGGGGAGAGCGAAGAGGGCAGCGTGTAGAGCAGGTTGTTACAACAACGTTTACGACCCAACCACGCCCCGATACAGTTGTGCCCGACTGGGTGTACCTGGCATACCCACGACCGCGCCAGCGCTTTTTCCTTCAGGATGAATGCCGTGATGGCAGCATCACGCTGGTAACGAACCCCGCATACCTGTTCCCCGCCAGCGGTGACCAACAACGGAGCGGCGATACGATCAAGCTGTACCGCGTCCGCTTTATTAACCTGCAGACTGGTGAACGTACCGAGGTGCCACTGAGCTACAGGCGAATACTGCGACCACAAGCAACGAATGAATCACGGTCGTCCGGCTACGGTGGGGAAATTCGCTTTACCATACCCAGCCTTGCCAATGAGGCAATCTATGCCGTCCAGGTTGTGCGCCGAGATTCAGTCATACCAAGGGAGACAGCGACGCTGAGACTGAGGACACGCGAAGGCTTGTATATCCTGGATGGCTCAAGAGGAAGCTCACAGTTGCGGTCGAGGCAACTGGCAGGTCTTGTCAGCCAAGCCTACCATTATGAGGGTGGTGTGTACCTGCAGATTCAGCGTCGGTACCGTCCCAGTGGCTTTGAGGTCGCCCGCGGTGTAGCCAGCAACGAGAAGCTGCTCTACCTGTACTTTTTCCGCACCAGTCGCTATAATCGCCTGGCGGACAAGCTCAGAGACGTGAGCACACAGCGTACTGATTCGGTCAACGTTATCGCTGTTCTCATTCCAGTCATCGGTTTAGCGCCGCGGATCCACTCACCGGAAGGTTTCGATCCCCACGACCTGCTCGAACAGGAGGTCACAGCAAGCATAGGCGGTACAAGTTCGGTGCGAGAGTACAGAGTTTATCCGCTCATCAGCGCGAATGGCTGGAGCAGGCGTGACCAATGGCATACCAGCTTTGTCAATCCGCGGGTGTACGATGAGCTCCTGTGGATTGCAAGTCTTCGGGAAAGCAGCAGCACTATTCGGAACAGCCGTAACTGGTGGTTCAATCGTGCTGTGCGGGAGTATGAGAGCATGTTTTCCGCCACGGAGACCAGCCATGGGCTCGTTGCAGATGTTGAAATTGCTGCTGCCAGCGGTGATCCCGCGCTTGTGCGACTGTCTCGGCTCGTGTCTGCTATCTCAAGAGCACGCATCGTTGAGAGGGAGAGCATGGTGCCGCCATTAGGTGGTCGTACCAGCGGTGTGCGAATCGGTGCCGCCGGACAGACGACACAATTCTTTTACTCACAGCCGACTTGGGTCGCGCTGGATCTTGCCAATCTTACTAGGGAAGCCGCCCGGTTAGCATCGCTATGGTGTGGAGGCGGGGACGTTGGTTACGATCCTGAGACCTGCCGCCGATTGCGCCGGATTGCTGCGCAGCGGTTTGCTTTCCCGTATCGAGGCGATTACACCACGACGTGGTCCTACTCTCTGTGCCAGGACCCGGACCGGCCTGTGTCGTATGACGTCCGATTCCGTTACTGATGGAGAATGTGATGATGCGTTGGACAGTCAAGGTTGCGTTGATAATCGTTCTTGGGCTTGGCTGCGTTCGTGCGCAGGAATCAAGTCAGGCAGATGCAACAGCGGACACGAGCAATTCGGCGCTCCAGGCAACCCGCGAGCTGTTTGCACCGCGTCTGTATCTGCTGGCGCAGTCGTACGGCGATTCGGTTGTCCTGCGCTGGGTACCTTCGAATGCTCCCGCCTGGCGTGCTTACAACCGCATTGGGTACATCGTCGAACGAGCGCTGCTGGATACCAACGACACCAGCCCACTGCGTTACGAACGCTTGACGCCAGTGCCCCTGCGCCCGTGGACGCTCCAGGAATGGCAACAGCGCATCCGCCCCGATCAAACACTGGCGGCAATTGCTGCCCAGTGTCTCTACGGTAGGCTCTCGATTCCGCAGCCAAATTCAATGCAGACAATGCTCGATGCAGCCACAGAAATGGAGAATCGCTTCGGCTTTGCGCTCTTTGCCGCCGATTGCGATGTGCTGGCGGCAACGGGACTGGGACTGCGCCTGGTGGATGCTCACGTTCGACCAGGGCAGGTGTGGACCTACCGCGTGTTTCCGGCTCGGTTGGATTCGGTCTTTCTGCTGGATACCGCGTACATTGTCGTTCACGTTGACCCGTACCGTCCCTGGCCGCCGGTGTTGGACCTGAGTGCCGAGAGCAGCGACCGCTCCATTACACTGCGATGGAAGAATTTTCCCACTGGCGGCTACACAGCCTTCAACATCTACCGCATCGGTCCCGATGGCCGGCGAACAAAGCTCAATAGCTCACCGATTGTACCGGCGACACCGCGCGGCTGGAGCAAACGCATTGAACCCTGGTTCGAGGACACAACGGCGCAGTGGGGTGTGGAGTACACCTACCAGGTGCGGGGCATTTCACCTTTTGCCGAGGAGGGCGAACCCTCGACGATTCGTGCACAGCTCCGGGACCGCACGCCACCACCGGCACCAAAACTGAAAAAGCCGCTCATCTATGGCATGACGATGGTCCGGCTGGAGTGGGAAATGTCCGCTGCTGCGGACCTCAAGGGTTTCATCGTGATGAAAAGTGCTAAGCCTGACCGCGAGTGGCGTTCGCTGACAGAAGAACTGCTGCCCCCGATACAGCGTGCGTTTCTCGACACGCTCGCCGACCCGGATTTGCCGTACTACGCAGTTATCGCCGTTGACACCGCCAACAACCCCAGCGACTATTTCCCGCTCTACGTGGATATTCACGACACCATCCCGCCGGCACCGCCGACGGGTGTTCGTGGTACCATTGATACCAACGGCGTGGTGCGGCTGGAATGGCATCTCGGCACCGAGCGCGACCTGCTGGGTTACCGCGTCCTCTGGGCAAACGATACAACGCATGAATTCTCGCAGCGAACAAATCTTGTCTGGCAGGACACGGTCTTTTTCGATACGGTGGCGATCAACACACTGACCGAATACGTGTACTACCGCGTTGTGGCTGTGGACAACCGCTATTTCCACTCCGATCCATCGCCGATTTTTGCGCTCAAGCGTCCGGATGTTGTGCCGCCGGTTGCCCCGATTTTCACCGATGTGCGGACGTACCAGGATCGCGTTGTCCTGGCGTGGAATCCATCCAGCAGCAGCGATGTTGCTCG
>JBBIUD010000009.1:0-15018 GCA_037440485.1 Chlorobiota bacterium | reverse complement strand
CAGCGCCATTGAGCACTCGAAGTTGAATAACTTTCCCCGACGTCGGCTCGATAACAGCACTGACCGGCGGTCGAATCACCATGCGCCACAGGAGCGACATCCCCAGCAGCAGCACACTAAGAACTAGCACAACAACGCCACCTACGCGAAGAATGCGGCGCACAACCATCGAAGGAACTACTTATACTGCCGTAAAAATTCCAATCGCTCTTGCAGTCGTGCGATAGGGACCAATAGCTTGTCCTTGCCCAGAATTGCATCCTCTTGCGAATGGAATACGATGTCGTAATCCTTGCTCATCACGATTGCTTCCTCGGGGCATACTTCTTCGCAGAGCCCGCAGTAGATGCAGCGCAGCATGTTGATTTCAAACTTGACGGGGTAGCGTTCTTTATCCCGTTCGGTTTCGCCAGCCTGAACCTCAATTGCCAGCGCCGGGCAGACACGCGAACACAAACCGCAGGCGACGCAGCGCTCGCCGTCTTCCTCCAACACCAAAACCGGTCTGCCGCGATAACTTCCCAGTGGTTCCCAGCGCTCTTCAGGATACTGGCGCGTCAGCTTTGGCTTGAACATTGTCTTGAACGTCAATGCCAAGCCCTTGGCAATTTCAGGGAGATAAAGCTTCTCCCAGAAATTCATTCGTTGGGCGCGTGTGTTGGTTGTAACGTTCATGGCTCGGCAGCGAAATTGTTATCGAACAAAGAAGACGATTGCACCGGTGATGATGATGTTGACCAATCCCAGTGGCAAGAGTACTCGCCAGCCGAGATTCATCAACTGGTCGTACCGAAAGCGCGGGAGCGTCCACCGCACCCAAATGAACAAAAACAAAAATGCACTCACCTTGCCGAAAAAGACCGCCAGCTCGAACAGAACGCGCGCCAGGCTACCCTCTTGCAATCCAAGCAGCGTAGGAATCAAGGGCAGATCGTAGCCGCCAAGGTAAAGCGTCGTCATCACCGCCGAGGCAGTGAACATGTTGGCGTATTCAGCAAGGTAGAATAACCCGAACTTCATGCCGGAATACTCAGTGTGGTACCCACCGACCAACTCTGGCTCAGCTTCTGGAAGGTCGAACGGCGCACGGTTCGTCTCTGCAAACGATGCAACAAGAAAAATCAAAAAACCCAACGGCTGGAACCAGATATTCCAACGTCCGTTGGCTTGAGCCGCAATGATTTGGTTCATATCGAGCGAGCCACTGAGCATCAAAACCGCCACAGCTGCCAGTCCCATTGCCAGTTCGTACGAAATCATCTGTGCTGACGATCGCAATCCACCGAGCAGCGAGTATTTGTTGTTCGATGACCAGCCGGCAAGCGTGATTCCATAGACGCCGATTGACGTGAGCGCCAATATCACAAGCAGCCCAACATTGACATTGGGCGCAACGGCAATGAACAACCGTGTGCCATCTTCGAGCAGAACGTAGCTTGCTGGTGTTATCACGCAGAGAATCGAAAGCGCAACAGCTATCGAAATAATGGGCGCTAGGCGATGGAAGGATTTATTTGCGTTGTAGGGGACGATGTCCTCTTTTGTGTAAAGCTTGAGCACGTCCGCCAGTGGCTGCAACAACCCGAAAGGACCGACGCGATTCGGTCCAATTCGATATTGCATCCATGCTGAAATCTTGCGCTCTAGATACACCAAGGCTGCTGCAATAACGAGCGCAAAATTGAGCGCTATTGCGCCTTTGATGAGCGTAATGACAAGCGACGACATAAGCAACTGCACGCGATTATTCCGACTGCGGTTTCATAAAATGCGATTGGTACACGACGCTGACTGGTTCTGGCTCGTTGCCCAGCCGAATGCCGCGGTACTCATCGAGAAGGTGATAATCCATACCACCAAATACGGGCACTGTCTGGCTTAGTTCAGCAAAGACATCAGCAGCCGTGCGATACTGCCACTCCATGCCGAGCGCATTGGCGATACCGGCAATAAGCTGCCAGTGCGGACGGCAGTGCCGACGCTCGCCATGGGTCCAGCGATCGTTGGGCGCACCAAATGTATCGAGCCGACTTTGCTTCATCCCATTGATGCGTTGTGTTTCTTTTGTCTCTACCGCCGGATGAAGATGCTGTACCCAACCATCACAGTTTGTTAGCGTTCCCTCGATCTCTGCATAGGTTGCTGCGGGCAGCACAACGTGCGCCAACGATGACAGCAGTGAATGATTGGTAAGCTGCGCCACTACCATGGGCACACTGCTGAGCACTTCTTCCCATCGCATTGCACCATCGGCAAAGGGATCGGCACCGATGAAATACACCACCGACGGTTTTTGTGTGCGAATACGCTCAGCGATCGAATCCCATGATGCGCACTCAATCCCAAGTGCGTTGAGTCCACTGCTGTTGGCATTTCGGTCACTGCAACGAAGGAATTCGTCGCCGAAAGCTGGATCAGTGCGTTCAACAAAAACGATGTCAGTCTTTGCCAGCGCCGTGGCAAGCTTCTTGGCGATATAGCCATCTTCGTTTGTGATCGAACCGGAGAGAATCATCAGTGCACCTCCATCGGAGAGCGCGCGTGCAACGCTTGAAAGTGCATCGTCAAACGTCGCCGGCACAAGTGCAGTTCCCTTTCGGAGCTGTGCACCACTGATGCGGTTTGTGTTGACCCACCGATACTGTGTCAAGCGCCCGTGGTCGCACATCCAGTATTGATTGACGTGCGGATTGGCTCGCGGCTCGAGTCGGAGAATTTGATTGTCGCGAACGCCAATGTTGATGTTACATCCACGTGCACAGCCTGGGCAGACACTCGGAGTAAAGCTCATGTCCCAGACACGTGCTTTGAAGCGAAAATCAGTGCTGGTCAGCGCTCCGACCGGACACAGCTCGATAACGTTCATCGAATAAGGTGAATCGAACTGCGTACCTTCGAACAACTCAATGGTAACGTGATCTCCCCGCTCGACGAATGTCAGCACTGGTTGCTTGGCAATTTCATTGGCAAACCGTATGCAACGCGAGCACATAATGCAGCGTTCCCCATCGAAGACGATGCGGTCGCTCCAATGCACGCGTTTAGGTTTGTGCACCTTCTCTTCAAGAAAGCGGCTCTCGCCACGCGAATGCTTGAATGCATATTCCTGGAGTTTACACTGCCCAGCTTCGTCGCAAATCGGGCAGTCGAGTGGATGATTGATGAGCAAGAATTCCATGACTGCATTTTGCGCCGCAATGGTTTTTTCGCCGGTGGTATCAACGACCATCCCATCGGCGACGGGAGTAGCACAAGCAATCTGGAGTTTGGGCATCCACTGGATGATGGGATTGCCGCTTTCGTCGAGCGCAATCGTGCCATCGCTAGCTTTTTTGTACGAGCCAACGCGGACAAGGCACATGCGGCAGTTACCCGCAACGCTGAGCGCTGGATGCCAGCAAAAGTGCGGGATAACAATCCCACTGTCGAGCGCAGCTTCGATGATCGTTTTGCCTGGTTGCGCCTCGATTCGGTGTCCGTCAATGGTGACCGTGGGCATACACTCTCAAGTAAGTAGTGCTTGTGACTGTTGCATCATGCGTCCGTGATGCCAGGACGCACGCTAACAGCGAAAATAGTAGCTGCACGGCACAACTACGGATAGAACCGCATACCGAGCGCAACATCTATCGCTGAACCAAAACCCGGTGTAATACCGATGAGTGGACCCAGCTCGAGAAAAAACTCCAGCGGCACACCACGAGGAAGAACGTTGACACCAAACATTCCGCGAACTCCCAGCCGTGTTTCACTGCGATCGTAGTACTTGTACCCACGGTCGCCCCACCAGCGAACGCCCTTGCCGAATCCAACAGCAACTCCTGCATCAGCGTAGAGCAGAACGACATTGCTCCGGAATGCGTTGAAGTGCCATAGATAATCAACGCCAATGCGAGGTGCACCGAAATACGATCCGCCCAGGCTTGCCGCAATTGCCTGATCGCGGCTTGTCCAGTGCTTGAGTGTCAAGCCTGTTGGATCGCCAAGAATGATACCGAAGCCGGTCGCGCTACGCTGTGCGTAGGTCATGCTTCCAGCAACCAAAACCAACACAACGATGCGAACTACCATCAGAGCCTCCTAAACGTTTGATAATGACTCGAGGATAAGTACGTAGCTTTCGTAGCGACTGGATTCAATCTCGCCGCGCTCGACTGCGGCGCGGACAGCACAGTCCGGCTCGTGTGTATGCGTACACGGCAGGTACTTACACTGCGGGTAGAATGAGTCGAAGTCGTGGAAGTAAAAGGCAAGTTCTTGAGGACTCAACTGCGCTAACGCGAACTCGCGCAACCCAGGCGTATCAATAATCTCCCCACCGCCAGGTAAATGGAAAAGTCGCGCATTTGTGGTTGTGTGGCGTCCGCGCTGGTATTTTTTCGAAATCGCACGCACCGCTTGAATTGGTTGTCCAAAGCAAGCATTGAGCAGAGCGGACTTTCCAACCCCCGATGCACCCACGAGCACCGATGTCCTTCCCTGCATCAACGAGTGAATCTGTTCGATCCCGTCACCAGTGATAGTGCTGGTCAAACAGACTGTGTATCCCAACCGCTCTCGGTAGTATTGTATTGTGTGTTCAATCTCAGAGGTAATGCCAAGATCAATTTTGTTGAGAACGATGACCGGCTCAACACCTCCTTGTTCGCAAGCAATCAAGTGCCGATCCAAGAGCCGCTGGCTAAAATAGGGCTGGGTAACAGCATGAACAAGAAAAGCACGGTCCACGTTAGCGGCAATAACCTGGATCTGCTGGTCCGATGGTGACTGGCGGAACAATCTGCTGTGTCGCGACTGCACATGAATAATGACGCCCTTCCCTTCTTCCAACGTCCGAGCAAATTCGACCCAATCCCCGACTGCAAGCAACGACTCATCCTCGGGGTTATCGCTTGTGACGACGCCCCCAGCACTGCACTGGTGCGTGACAGAAAATGGTTCATCGTGCGGTGCATTATAGCGTGTGCTATCCTCGACAAGCCACACAGCACTGGCAACGCCGACTATGCGTCCGGTAGCATCAGCTTTATGACGGTGCAGGGTAGGATCTTTTTTCAGACGAGTTGAGCGAGCCACAGATCGAGTCGCAAGCGGCTCATCGCTGTGGCGGACGGCATCGCTGCGAAGAATTGCTTTCCGGTGTGGCTTGCGGCGAAATGATGGCATCGGATTTGACGACAGTGATGAAAGCCGGTGTGGCAAAATTGATGCATCACCAATGAAAACGCTCCTGATTCGCTAAGTTTGCAGCAGTTCATTGTCATCGGTAATTTTACCTTGTCAAACTATCGTTGGGTACTACGTGCACAGCCCGATGAATCTGTTGTCTCGACACTCTGCCAGCATTTAGCCATACCGCGACCGATCGCGCGAGTCCTTGCCTCGCGTGGGATGAGCAGTCCGGCTGATGCACAGCAGTACTTTGCCCCACGCCTTGAAGACTTGCACGATCCGTTCCAGATGGCGAACATGGAACGAGCCGTCGAGCGAATCGAGCGTGCACTGGCAAAGCAGCAGACAATCTGGATTCACGGCGATTACGACGTTGATGGCACTGCCTCAACAGCAATGCTGGTTGAGTTTCTCCGCTCGATCGGTGCCAACGTCCACTACTACATCCCTGATCGCCTCACCGAAGGCTACGGCATTTCCATTCAGAGCATCAAAGCAGCACTCGAGCACCAGGCAGAACTGCTCATCACCGTTGATTGCGGTATAACGAGCGTCGAAGTGCTTGAATACGCCCAACAACGTGGACTCGACGTTATCATCTGCGATCACCACGAACCGAGCGACCAATTACCACCAGCGTTTGCAATTCTGGATCCGCTGATTCCCGATTGCAAGTATCCATTCAAGCATCTCGCTGCCTGCGGCGTCACATTCAAGCTGATCGAAGCTCTCTGCATTCGGCGTGGCATGCGAGAACGCGCCTTCGATTACCTCGACTACGTTGCGATTGCTTCCGCAGCCGACATCGTCCCCCTTGTTGGTGAAAACCGCATCCTTGTTGCCCACGGACTCCAGAAGCTCAACACCAACCCACGTCCTGGTTTTCGCGGCTTGCTCGACTGCGTCGGAGCAGACTACGGCAACATCACGACAACCAGCATCGTCTACGGCATTGCACCGCGCATCAATGCAGCTGGGCGCCTGGGAGATGCCCGCCGAGCCGTCGAGATGATGATGCAGCCAAACGCTGTCTTAGCATTCCGGATCGCACAGTCGCTCGAGCATGATAACCGCAAGCGCCGCTCGCTCGACGAAATCACCTTCGATCAAGCACGCCTGCAAGCCGAACAAATCCTGGCAACGCAGCAGCGACGGTCGCTTGTGCTCTACAGTCCTACCTGGCATCCCGGGGTGATCGGTATTGTTGCGTCGCGACTGGTTGAACGCTACCACGTGCCGACGATTTTGTTGACCTCTTGCGACGGTATAGCCAAAGGTTCGGCGCGAAGCATTCGCAACTTCGATATTCACGCGGCACTCAAGCAGTGCGACGATCTCTTGCTTGAGTTTGGCGGTCACAAGTACGCTGCCGGTCTTGCACTCGACCCGGCAAACATCCCACTGCTGGCGGAAGCATTCGATCGCATTGCGCACGAATGCATCTCCGAGGATATGCTCCTGCCAGAGCTGACAATTGATGCTTCGATGCAACTTACCGAGCTCACACCAAGCGTTCTGGAGGTCTTGCCGCGCTTTGCACCCTATGGCTTCAATAACAGCAAGCCGCTCTTTTTAGCAACCGGTGTTCATCTTGTCGGCAACATTCGTTCGCAGGGACGGAATCAGGTGCGATTCCGCACGATCCAGTCGAACTTTGCCATTGATGCCGTTGGAACGCTACCCAGCGACAAAGCCGCACTCCTCCAGCGCAGCCGTACATTCTCCATGATTTTCAGCATCGAGGAAGAAAGCAAAGGCGTTCCGTTGTTGCGGGTTCGCGACGTTCGCGAGGGTGACCACACAGCAAATCAGAATTGAGCCATACTTTTGCTGTCGTCATATTGCATCATTGTCCCCTGCAATGGCTCGCCGATTGACCAGCAGTGAATGTACAGCATTGCTCGATGAACTGGCACGTATTTGCCCAGCAGATCAACGCCCCACACTCGACGACTACCGCGTACTCGATGATGTTCTGCGAACCAGTTATCTGCTTGCAACCGATGATGAGCTGCAAAGCTTTGCATCAATTGCCGCGCGACAACTCTACGTGCACCAGGCACTCAACGTACCCAAGCCACTAGCAGCATCGCTGGAAAATCTCCGCATCAGGCTCTGGACGGCGCTTCGCAGGCAAACCGACAATCCCAACGTGCACATCACCAGTTGCGCGGCAGTACTCCATGCCTGGATTCGCTGGCACCAGGATGGCACGGTCTCCCTGCCACCTATACACGAGCAAGTCGAAGCAGATGCTTCACCCTCGCGGTGTGTACGCTTGATCGTCGCCGGACATTCGACGCTCCACGACAGCAGCGGCAATCCAATACCGAGCTTTGCAACAACTGTTGACGGTACATCTCAACCGACTGTTTTGCAGCTCCACGGTCGCTGGCGGGCAATGGGGCAACTGATCCGACCAGGAAATGTTCTGCATGTCATTGACGGTCGCTGGAGTAACCAGAAAACTCTCCTCTGCGGAAACGACTCGTTCCTCGTCATCGAGCCTGACCTTCTGCTCGATGTGACGACTGTGGCAGAATGCTTTACCGGGCGCCACAACCTGCACCTGCTTGCCCTCTGGCGTTTGCTTTCCCCAGACCAAACAAGTGTCGCGGCAATCGTCGGCACTATTGTCAATGCATGCTTTGATGAATTTCTTGCCGATCCGGATACCGATTCCTCTGCTGCAATCGAGCGCGCACTACGGACGCGATACTTGGATGTACTGGCTGCAATCGCATCACACCAACTCTCGCTCGACACGCTCCAAGCTGACGTCCAGGAACACTTGCGCACAATCGAATCGGTCCTGCCACACTTCAAGGGTCATACGACCACAGAACCAAGCTTTATTGCGCCTCTCTACGGTATCCAGGGAAGGCTAGATGTGCTGATCGAAGATGGCACCTCCTGGCACAGCGTCGTTGAACTCAAGTCGGGTTCACCACCGCCGCACAACCAACAGCTCATTTCGTCGAATGGCAGATCCTACACCGTCGGGATGCGCCCCAACCATGCCATGCAGATTGCTGGCTACAATCTATTGCTGGATGCTGCATTTCCTGACCGCGAGGGTAGCAGTCAAATCCTCTACTCGCGTGCCAGCGAGGACCCACTTCGCAATGCACCCAATGCCGATGATTTGAAGGCAGACTTCCTGACGATGCGCAACAGAATTGTTGCTATGTACACCGCTCTGGCACAGCGCCGCTTTCGTGCGCTCGATCAACTCATCCAGCTCGATACTGCTGCCATGCCCACGCTGTACCAGAACGCTATTGCAGAGTGGCAACGAGCAATATCATCGCTGAACCAGCAAGAATTTCTCTACGTGCAAGCATACATAGGCTTTGCGTTTAGCGAATGGGTGGCGCAGTTGACCGGCAATCCGTGGCGTAATGGCGGATTGATGTCGCTGTGGAGACTGAGTATCCCGGAAAAAACAGAACAGCTCAGTGCATTGACCTACCTTCGCGTGAACGAATCAGCAAGCGATTTCCCCAACGGCTACATTGCGTTTAGCTTCAGCGACCAAACGCCGCGCCAGACATCGTTTCGCGAGGGAGATGTAACTGTCCTCTACCCCCACAGCGCGCTCACCAGCGACAGCAGTATATGCGGTCAGGTTTTCAAGTGTACAATTCGCCGTCTCGGCAAGAGCGAGGTCATCGTTAGTCTTCGGAACAAGCTTTTTGACCGGCATATTTTCATGGGCGATCAGTTCTGGGCACTCGATGCTGACGTGCTTTCAATCGGTATCGAGAGCATGGTGCGTGCCTGTGCAGATTTCGTTCGATTACCCCAAGAGCGTCGAGCATTGCTACTGGGACTGCGTCCGCCCCGCGCCGAGACGTGTTCGGTGGAGCGCCCCCCACGACTGACCGACACACAATACGCTGTGTACGTCAAAGCACTCCAGGCGCGCGATTACTTCTTGCTGGAAGGTCCGCCCGGTACGGGTAAAACCAGCACCATGCTTCGCGCAATCGTCGAACACTTACTCGAGAGCGAGCGCGAAGTTCTTCTCTGCACTGCACTGACCAACCGCGCCGCCGATGAAATATGCTCGGCACTGGCACATCTTGCCGACGATGGACAACTGTTGCGAATGGGTACGCTCGAAAGCACCGAGCACCCAGAGCTTGCTTTCGCTGCCGCCGTTCGAACACACTCATTCGATCAACTCCAGGCTATGCTCGATCGAGCGCGCATTATCGTTGCAACCGTGCCGTACCTGAACGCCAATCCCGTCCTATTTTCCCTGAAGCATTTCACAACTGCCATCATTGACGAAGCAGCCCAACTGGTCGAACCCCAGGTCGTTGGGATCGTCTCCCGCGTTGAGCGTTTCATCATGATCGGCGATGCCTGCCAGCTTCCGGCCGTCGTGCAGCAGGAAGAGCGGAGCTGCCGTGTTGCACACGAGCTACTCGACGCCATCGAGCTGCGTCGCCTGGATTCATCGCTGTTTGAGCGCTTGCTCCGCATCGCAAAGAGGAACGGCTGGCACCATGCATGGGGACGGCTAACCGAGCAAGCACGGATGCACCGCATTGTAGCGGAATTTCCCAGCACACGATTTTATGGCATCGAATTCGGGACATTGCTACCCTGGCAGCGGGATGATCAGCCTCTCCTTGCCTACGATGCGCTGCCGGAGTTTTTACGACACCGTTTAGTGTTCATCGAGAGCACACCCGAAGCGCACACCGGCTACAATCTCGGGGAAGCCCAAATCGTGGCTGCATGCACTACTCTCCTTGCGCAGGTTATACCGTCGCCGCTTTCGTCGGCTATCGGTATCATCGCACCGTTCCGCAAACAAATTCGCACGATTACTGAGCACCTCGATCCAGCGCTCAGTGAGCAGATCACCATTGACACAGTCGAGCGTTTTCAAGGATCTGAGCGCGATCACATTGTGCTCTCATGCGCTGTGAACGCTCATACTCACCTTCGCCGAATCGAATCGCTGGTCGAGCTCGATGGTCGAACTATTGATCGCAAACTCAATGTTGCGCTTACACGCGCGCGTCAGCAGGTCATTGTCGTTGGCTGCCGCACGATTTTGCAACAAAGCCCGGTCTACCGAGACCTCATCGCACACATTGAGCGCCACGGTATTGCCGTGACGTGCGCCGAAGCTCACGCTATCATCAGTCAGTCCATACAACCATTACCCTCTGGAGTTGCACGTGCGGATTATTGGCATTGATCCGGGTTCGATCATCTGTGGGTACGGCGTCGTCGAGCAGCGAGGCACAACGCTCCAGCTTGTTGAGTACGGCGTCGTTGAAGCTCAACGGAAAAGCGCTGCGCTACCGGAGCGGCTCGAATTGATTTATGACCGGTTGCAGGCAGTCGTTCAGCGCACACGACCAGATGCCGCCGCAATGGAATCGCTTTTTTATGCGCGGAACGTGCAGTCGCTGCTGAAGCTCTCGCATGCACGCGGCGTTGCAATGTTGGTGTTAGCACAGCATAACCTTCCCATTGCAGAGTACGCTGCTCGGCTTGTCAAGCGCAGCATTTCTGGCAAGGGGAATGCATCGAAGGAACAGGTTTCATTCATGGTCAAATCCATGTTAGGCATTGCGGAAACGCCAGAATTTTTCGATGCAACAGACGCACTGGCGATCGCGATTACCCATGCACTTCGATCTGGCATGGCACCACGATCGCACACCAAGCGCAATGCAACTACCTGGCAAGAATTTCTCCAGCAGAATCCCGACCGTATCATCAAGCGGAGCCGTTAGAGTGTTCGGGTATAGTCGCGTGCAATGAGCGCAAGCTCTTCCAGACGCGCATCAACAGCATGGAGGAACGTTCCGGGTGGATACGAAAAATCCGGCTGCATGGCGCCAGCGTGCATCCCCGTAAGCAGCGGAATGCCATCGGTGAAATGCCGAATTGCCCACACATGAAATTTCCCCTCGCTGGCAGCACGAAGTATTTCGTCGGGCAACATCAGGTCGGCAACATTCTGGTGCGGTATGATAACGCCGTGGATGTCGCCATTATCGAGTCCCTGTTGCTGGCAGATTTCAAAAAATCCAACGATTTTTTCGTTGACGCCCCCGACGGGCTGGACATCACCTTTTTGGTTGACGCTGCCGGTTACGGCAATAGATTGCTTGAGCGGTACCCTCGCCAGCGAGGACAATATCGCGTAGAGTTCGGCAAGTGTGGCGCTATCGCCGTCAATGCTGCCGTAATTCTGCTCGAAACTGATGCTTGCCGAGAGCGCAAGCGGTCGGCGTTGCCCGAAATATTCGCGCAACAACCCTGGAATAGTCAGCACACCCTTGCGGTAGATGTTACCGCCGAGCGAGGCTTCGTGCTCGATGTCAATGATGCCAGCATTACCGGCGCCCGTTGCTGCTGTGATACGCGCTGGCTTGCCGAATGAAACCAGCCCCGTCGAATACACCGTCAAGCCGTTGATTTGCCCGATGCGTTCACCGCGCGTGTCAATCATGAGCACTCCCTGGAGAATCTGGCTTTTGATTTTGACATCCTGCAATTCTGTGCGGCGGCGGCGTAAGCGAAGCGCTTCTTCGACACACGCACGGTCGAAGTACTTTTTCCGATGTTGCCGAGCGACAAACGATGCCTCGCGAATGACATCAGAAACATCGCTGAAGTTGATCGTGATTTTGTTTTTGTCTTCGGCACGCTCGACAGCCCACTCAATGAGTGCTGCAACACCCGACGGGCGCGCGTGGAGAACGTTTTCTTCCTCGCACAGGCGGGCAACAAAGCGCGCATAGTTCTGGAGCATTTTCTCGGAGCGGTCGGTTTCGTAGTCGAACTCGGCTGCGATTTTGAACATCTTGTTGAAATCTTCCTCAATGGCTGAAAGCGCCAGATACGTTTGGTAGTCGCCAAGCATGATTACTTTGACGTTGACATCAATGAGCTCAGGCTTGAGGACAATCGTTCCACCACCACCGTCGGGAGATTGAATTTCGAGCTTGCCGTAGAGGAGAACTCGCTTGAGCGTTTGCCAGACCTGAGCGTCGCTGAGAATATCGCTTGCATTCACAATCAGGTAGCCACCATCGGCACGGAGCAGCGCACCCGCTTTAATCATCGTAAAATCGCTGTGCACCATGCCGTTCCGATCGTAGCGCCGTTCGATTGTGCCGAATAGATTGGTGTAGGTCGGGTACGTCTCGATGATGATTGGCGCCGATAGCGTTTGCCCATTATCAACGAGGATGTTCACCGAGTACTCCTTGAGTTTATCGGCAACGCTGCGTCCGCTGGGCAATTCAGCATCGGGCGAGGATGCATACTCGGGCGAAAAAATTTCGATGTTTGCGATGATGTCCTGTTCGCACTGCTGGAGGAATTCGGTGACACTCCCTTCGCGAAAGCGATCACGCAATTCATCGAACGCAGCCGAGACAATGATACCGGCTGCTTTCCGGGCATGGTCGAGTAATGCCTGCTCAAAGGCTCGCTGCATCTCGATTCCCCGATAGCTCATAGCGACCAACTCCTCGCGCAGCTTCATGTAGGTACGCACCAGTCGTTCTGCTCGCTGCTGACTGAGCTTTCCTTCGTTGACAAGCGTGGGAATCTCATCGAGCGAAATTGGCTTACCTCGAATGACAGCAAACAGCTCGTAGCGCGTCGAACCATCTGGCTGGCTAATTTGTCCGAGTGTAAATCCTTCTGGCGCTATGCGTTTGTTGAACTGCTCGACTAATGCAGCTTCTTTCGAGCGGAACCGTTGGGTGATTGCATTTCGGCTCCGCTGGAACGATTCCTCTCTGAACAGCTCGGCAATGCGCTGGCGCAAGAACGATAGCGTATCGTTGAGCGCTCGAGCAAACTGACGCGCTCGACCCGGACGAAAGCGAAGCAGCCGCGGCATAGTCGGATCAGCAAAGTTGTGCACGTAGGCAAAGTCATAGAACTCCCGCCGCTGCTGAGCAATTGGCTCAAGGACCTGTTTGATGGTTGTCAGCCGCCCAGTTCCAAGGAGGCTCATCACAAAAATGTTGAAACCACGCGATTCGATGGCTGCCCCAAGCTTGATTGCCTCGATTGCTCGATGTTGACCGACAATTCCCCGCAACGGAACAAGCTCCTTTGTTGTGCGAAACGAAAAAATCCGTTCGTCGCAGCGCCACCGTAATTGCTCAGGAGGCAGAGGCTGAATGCTCGTTGTTGCCATGGATACGCTCAGCGCACGTTATTCGACCGTGGCAAAATTGCCATTCCGATGCGGAACTTTGCGAGCGCGGAATTGGTTGGGCGTTTGGAAATCACCATTCGACACGCGTGACCCTTTATGCAGACGCTGTCACTGGCTCAGGATACACCAACCAGAGTAAATTCGCACGGTTCACGACACCGTATCCAACCGATGACACATACCGAACGGACGGCACTCTTTGAACGCGAGCTGGTGCCCCATCTGGCAACAGTTCGCACATTCGCCCTGCGATTATGCCGCGACCACGACGAGGCCGATGATTTAGTCCAGGAAACGTTCTTGAAAGCCTTTCGTTTTCTCGACAGCTTCACGCCCGGTACAAATGCAAAAGCATGGCTACTGACCATCCTCAAAAACACATTCATCAACCAATACCGCAGAGAGCAGCGCAGTGGACAGACAATCTCCTACGAAGAAATCGAAGAATTCTACGAATCACTCCGCCCCGACGAAGTCCCCAGCACCGACTCGCTGGACCAGCAGTTTGAACAACTTCTCGATGATCAGGTGATGGCAGCATTGGACGCATTACCTATTGAATTTCGAACAGTGGTGATTCTCTGCGACATTGAAGACTTTTCGTACGAGGAAGCAGCCGAATTTCTTGGCTGTCCGGTTGGAACGGTCCGTTCACGCTTACACCGCGCCCGAGCAGCACTGGCAAAGCATCTTGTCGAATACGCTCGTCAACGCGGCTACGCACCTGATCGCGCTATCGAGCGATTCAACATTTCATCACCAACACGGGGAGACCAACAATGATTGATCACGACAAAGATTTTCTCATTGCCATTGCCGATGGGCAGGCGACAGCTGACGAATACCAGCGTTATCAGCAGCTCTGCCAAGCCGATCCGCGCATCGAACGGTACGTTGCACTCTTGCGCGCAACGCGCCAACGCGTTCGGCAGGCAGCCCATGCCCACACCACTGCGGATACCACGGCAATACTCCAACGCATCCGCAACAGCATCGAAGCAATAGAGCCAATGCCCCGACAAACGTCGCGCCGATGGTGGTGGGCGGCTGTGGCTGCTGTTGCTGCAATCGTTGTCGTCTGGTTGGCAGCTCCGTGGCGTCCATCCAGCGTAGATTTCCGAGCCGAGTCGCTAGAAAATTTTGAACGCATCGTTGAAGGCAAACTCAGTGTCGCAAAAGCAACATCCAACTTCAACGAGCTTGTTGCATTCTTTCGCTCCAGTGGCGTCGGATACCAACTTGTCAGCTTACCGTTGAAAGCTGAACTAGTCGGCGGGGTCGTCTCGGAACACAACGGCACGAAACTGGCGCACTTTGTTTATCGCCGGGGTGACACGCTCATCTACATGTATCAGGCACCGCAGGAACTCTTCGAGCGCGGTATTTTAGCTGTGTCGCGTTCGATTGAGCCATATACCCAGTCCGGAAAATGGTTTGCAGAAAACATCGGACAGCGGTCGTGGATGTTCTGGCGCGTACAATCGGTTTATTGTTCGGTCGTCGCAAACGTCCCGAAAGAAGTTTTAGCAACCTATTTTGTCGAAGGTGCATTATGAAAGCAACGCTTGCAGTGTGCGCAGCATGTGCGCTGATGTTCATCGCGTGCAATAGCAAAGCGCCAGAGCAACTCCAGC